>CBFGOU010000053.1:0-14100 GCA_965650445.1 uncultured Oxalobacteraceae bacterium
ACTGTCTGTAGAGTGCTTGCGGACGCGGGTTCGATTCCCGCCGCCTCCACCACCGCATCCCAAAAAAAACCGTCCAATGGACGGTTTTTTTTCGCCAGCGTCAGCGAGGCGGCGGGAATCGAAACCCGCGGGACGAGGGGCGGAGGTGGGGTTTCGGCGAGCATGCTCGCCGCCACCGGAGCGGCTTGCGCTTGCAAGCGCAAGACTCTCCGATTCGTCTGACTAGAGGAAATCGCGCAGCGATTTCTTGCCCTCCGGCCTCCACCACAGCATCCAAAATTCGGATTTGCATCGGCGCCTAGTACCCGTTGACGAGCTAGCCAGTGGAGTAGTGGCCGCTTGTGAAACATTAAGGCTTGCACGGTGTATTGCTCCGCATATGCCTGTGCAGCCAGACCGATGCTTCGCCACTTGGCTTGACGCGGCTTAACCTCTCAATATATCCGTAGAGCAACAATGTCTTAGGTACTCCCTTAACCAAAACCTGGAGACATCATGGCACTCGACGTATATCTACAAATCGACGGCATCAAGGGCGAATCGGCCGACTCATCACATCAAGGTTGGATTGAAATCAGCTCTGCTCAATGGGGTGTCGTGCAGCCCGCAAGCGCGACCGCATCGACAGGCGGCGGCCACACAGCCGAAAGGTGCGAGCACCGCACCCTCTCAATCACCAAGCTCGCGGACATAGCCTCGCCGCTACTCATGCAGACCTGTTCAATGGGCAAGACGATCCCCAAGGCCAAGCTTGAACTCATGCGGGCCGACGGCGACGGCAAGCCCGTGAAGTACTACGAGGTCGAGCTAGACAACGTCATGATCGCCAACATGGAGCAACTGGTGAGCGAGGGCAGCATCCTGCACGATTCAATCGGCTTCCGGTTCTCAAAGGTCAAGTGGCGGTACTCGCAGCAGAAAATTGGCGGCGGCGCTGGAGGTAACACGGCCGGCGGCTGGGATCTTGCCTGTAACAAGTGCGCGTGACGGAGAATCTTCCATGATCGAAGATAACGACCCACGGCGCCCGCGCCCAACCCAGGATTCGCGCCGCTTCTTCATGCTCCCACAGGCCCCGATGGACTCGGGCTACTATGTCTACGGGAAACTCTACGGAGAACCGGCAAAAGGCGCATATCAGTACGCACATCCGATTATGATGACGACCATCTTGCGCGTGGCGCTCGAATGGCAGGCTATTGACAAGCGCAGAATCGGCGTTGGGGACATCAGTATGGCGGGAGGTCCGAAACCGCCAGATCACCAATCACATAAAAACGGGCTGCAGGTTGACATTCGCCCATTGCGCAAAGACGGCCTTGAGGAGCCAGTCACATGGATGGACTCGCAGTATGACGAGGTAGGAACCGCCAAGCTGGTCGAACTGTTCCGCACTTTTGCCCCGGTCACCCGAATATACTTCAATGGAAAAGGCATTCCGTTCGTGCAGCCGATGAAGAATCACAACGACCATTTTCACGTTGAGCTACGGGGGTAATATGCGCAAGTCCAAATGGCTGATTTTTGGCGCAAGCGCCGCTTTCGCCCTGTTGGCGAACGCGGACGGCGGAAAGTGGGACCGGCTCCAGGCGCAATATTTGATTCACTCCCAAACCGCGACATACCCGGAAGCACCGACGAAGACTGATCGTGTGCTAACTGTTGTCATCGATGGGAAAGCCGCAAAGGAACTGTTCGACCTTAGCGGCCCGGATTCTCATCCAATATGCAGCGGTGAGAAAGGCGACCGGGCTCGACGCAAGAAGGGCGTGAATTGCATCTATACCGCGCAGGACACGCACTCCAAGGAAGGTCCCTATCGGTGTTGGATTGGACTCAATCTTCGAACTGGTGATGGCGATGTACGAGTGAGCTGTTAGCGGTGCTCAAGCGACACTCTCTACCGCTACGGTGGCAGAGGCTTGATGTTGACAACGTCGCCGTCGACGATGTCATACGGCACGCGTACCAGCGGCCCTTCCCCTCCGAAGTCACCAGGGTTGCGCGTGATAACAAGTCGACCTTCGGCTTCTGCTGTCGCACGAATAATGCAATCAGGCAGTGGGACCTTTGGTGGAATAGCAATGCTGTTACCGCGAATAGTCGTCGCGCGTTCCATGATGTCGTCATTCAAGTGAATGATCCGAATGCCAGCATCGATGAGTGATGTCCGGAAGCGCTGCCTGTCGGTCTGGCCCATCCTGCACGCCACTTCCATCCAACTGATAGAGCTGATGATCGCATCGTCGTAGCCCACCATCTCGTCGACTGCCGCAGCGTGCCCGTTCAAATTGTCAATCAGGATGTTGGTGTCGAAGAGGACTATGGCCATTCAGCCCGCACCTCGCGCTGGTATTCGACGGCGTCGCACGGTTTGTCCGCATCGCCCTTCCACATTCCGTGCACGCTCATAATGGCGGCAAGGCGCTTGTCGCGCGCCGCATCACTCGGCGCCGGCTTCTCGTCGACGATCGGCACGTTGGCGATGGTTTGCCTGCGGCCGGCCTTCAGATTCGCCAACTTCACCGTGTGGATCAACAGCGGGCCGCGCAGCACCTCGGCGGCGCGCCGCCGCGCTAACGTGGACCCGCGCCAAGATTTCATCTTTGCCAGCTCAACCGGTGTCGCGAGCACCCGCAGAAGTTGCAGACGGGTCATTCGCTTGGGATCGATACCTCTGGCGCGCACAGCAGCGCGCAGCTGTCCGATTTCTCGACCATCGCGCTCGACGGTAAGTTGTGCCATGACAAACCCCATATCTGTTGTCGTCGACTGCAGTGTATAACATTTGAACATGCGGGAGTGTCGAACTGCCGCCTGCGTTACTCCAGAGCGATCCGCTTCCGCTCCCGCGCCGACCGGTAGATCGCCTCGATAATCCGAATATCGCGCAGCCCTTCCTCGCCCGACACGATGGGCTCGCGATTATTAATCACACACTGCGACAAGTGATCCAGCTGCGCCGCCCATTGCGTCGCGCCCGGCCCCGGCGGCGGCTTGATCTCGGTATTGCGTCCCTCGCCCACCCATAAGCGCTGGCCGCCATACCCGGTGGCGGGCTCGAGCTCGATACGCCCCTTCTCCCCCATCAGCAGAATGTGATTCTGATTGGCGCTGTACATCGACATGCACGAGCCGATCACGCCCGACGGAAACTCCAGCTCGAACTCGATCATGTCCTCCACCTCGCGAAAGCGCGGATCGGAACGGTCGGTAGTCTCGTGCGCATACACTGCAATCGGTTCCTCGCCGGTCATGTAGCGCGCCGCGTTCAACGAATATATGCCCATGTCCATCAGCGAACCGCCGCCACCGAGCGCCTTCTTGAGCCGCCATGTGGACGGATCGCCCTGGACAAATCCATGCTCGGACCGGAAATAGCGCAGCTTGCCAATCTCCCCCGAACGCGCGCGCCGCATCGCCTCCAGATTGTACGGCTCAAAATGGCAGCGATAGCCGATCATCAGCTTTTTGCCAGCCTGTTTGCAAGCCGCAATCATGGCCTGGCAATCAGCCACGGACGGCGCCATCGGCTTTTCGCACATGACATGCTTGCCTGCCTTGGCCGCGCGGATCGTATATTCGGCATGCATGAACACCGGCAGGCAAACGTAGACAATATCGATATCCGGGTTATCGCGAATGCTGTCGTAATTCTGATAGCTGTAGATATTCTTCTCGGGCACCCCATACTCGGCCGCCACGCGTTTGGCCTTGGCGGCATCGCCGCTGACCAGCGCCACCAGCTTGCTATGCTGGCAGTTTTTGAACTGCGGAATAATCGTGCCCAGCCCATACCCACCCAGGCCGACAATGGCATAGCCCAGCTTGCGCCCCGGCACGTCCGCCCAGGCGGACGCCCCCGCCACGCTTGCCGCCAACGCGCCACCGGCAGCCAGTACGACATTACGCCGATTCAGATCGATCATCTCCGCCCCCTCTTGTTCCTTATTTGCCCGCGAGTGTAGTACAAATGCATGGGCAAATCTGCCACATTCCCGGCATCGTGGGCGCCCACCAACACCGGGCTGTGCATATTCCGCAGCATTTACCAGTATTCAATTGGAGCGCGCTTGTCTTTGATTAAGCCGAGCGTATAATTAGTTGACCTCAGGCAATGCCGGCGCACCGACCTGCAAGCCCTGCCATGACCCACTGTTTTTGACAGGGAAACCAAGCACATGGAGACCAAGGCCGACAGCCCCCTGATCGATCCCGCCGCATCGGGCATGCCGCCGCCCGCGCTGCTGCATGCCGCGCTGGAAGCCTGCCCGACCGGCGTGGTGCTGATCGACGCGGCGCCCGCGCGCCCGGTGGCGCTGTACGCCAATCCGGTGTTTCGCCGCATGACCGGCGGCGCGCAGTCGGGCGAGTTGTCCGACGTGTTCGGCAGCGCGTTCGCCGCCGTCGCCGACAGTGCCTTGCGCAGCGCCCTCACCCATCGCGGCGCCGAACGCGTTACCCTGCGCGACCCCGTCAACGGCGCCTCGTTGGACCTGGCCATCAGCGCCCCCCAGCCCGGGCAATCGACCCTGCAGTGCTACCTGATCGACGTCAGTGCCCTGGCGCGCCACCAGCAAACCATCCGTTTCCTGGCCACCCACGACGAGGTCACGGGCTTGCCCAATCGCCATGCCCTGGATGAAAAGCTGCAGGGCGCACTGACGCAGGCCAGCAAGGAAGGCGGCGCGCTGGCCTTGCTCTCGCTGTCGATCGACAAGCTCGATGCGATCAACGGCGAGCTGGGCCACGACGGCACCGACGCCTTCCTCGCGGCGGTAGCGGTGCGCCTGACCGCCTGCGTGGGCGCGCGCGACGCCGTGCTGCGCCAGGGCGGCAACGAATTCGCCCTGCTGGTAGGCCAGATCAACAATCCGTATCTGGTGCACCAGTTGTGCACCAGGGTGCTCGACGCGCTGGCCGAGCCGCTCGATGTGGCCGGCCTGGCCAGGCGGCCGGCCTGCAATATCGGCGTGGCCTTGTACCCCGACGATGCGCTCGACGCCGCCACGCTGCTGCGCTACAGCCGCCTGGCGCTGGCCAAGGCGCGCCAGCAGGGGCATAACACCTTCGAATTGTTCGCCCTGGAAATGGATCTGCGCCTGGATGCGCGCGCCGAGATGCGCGTCGCCTTGCGCGCGGCCATCGCGCATGAGCAACTGGAACTGGTGTACCAGCCATCGGCCGATATGCGCGACGGCAGTATCTGCGCGATCGAGGCGCTGGTGCGCTGGGAGCATCCCATGTTCGGCGAGACCTGCGGCCCGCATTTCGATGCGCTGGCCGAGGATGCCGGCCTGGCCGGCGACGTCTGCGCATGGGCCTTGACGCGTGCCCTGCAAGACATCGCCGCGTGGACCGGCGCCGGCCTCACGCCGCCGCGCGTGGCCCTGAAAGTGGCGCTGGCGCAGGTGGTCGATCCGCTGTTTCCGGAACAGGTCGCGCAGGCGCTGGCCGACAGCGGCCTGGCACCGCAGCAGCTGTGCGTGGAGGTAACCGAAGCGACCCTGGTGGCCGACCCGGAAGCGGCCGCCTACACGCTCGGCATCCTGAAGGCGCTGGGCGTGTGCCTGACCCTGGACCACTTCGGCACGCACCGCAGTTCACTGAGCAATCTGAAATCGATTCCCCTCGATCTGGTCAAGATCGACAACGCGCTGATCGCCAATCTCGACAGTGCGCCCGAGGATGCGGCCATGGTCAAGTCCCTGATCGCCATGTCGCACAACCTGGGCATCGCGGTGGCCGCGCAAGGGGTCGAAAGCGAATCCCAGTGCGATTTTCTGAGGCGCAATATGTGCGACCAGATCCAAGGAAGTTTCTTTTCGCCACCGCTGTCGACCGGCGAGCTGGCCGGCCTGCTCACCCGCGGCCACACCCTGCCCGCCCATCTGCTGCGCATCCAGCAACAGAAGCGCACGCTGCTGCTGGTCGACGATGAACCGAATATCGTTTCCTCGCTAAAACGCCTGATGCGCCGCGACGGCTACCAGATTCTCACCGCCAACAGCGGCGCGGAAGGCCTGGACGTGCTGGCCGCCAACGCGGTCGATGTGATCGTATCGGACCAGCGCATGCCGGGCATGATCGGCGCCGACTTCCTGCGCGCAGCCAAGGAACTGTATCCGGACACGATACGCATCATGCTGTCGGGCTACACGGAATTGCAATCGGTTACCGATGCCGTCAACGAGGGCGCGATCTACAAATTCCTGACCAAGCCCTGGGACGATGAGCAATTGCGCAGCCACATCGCGGAAGCCTTCCGGCTGAAAGAAATTGCCGACGAAAATGAACGCCTGAATCTGGAGCTGCGCACGGCCAACTACGACATGGCGATGACCAACCGCAAGATGGAAGAATTGCTGCGCCAACAGCAGCAGCAGATTTCGCGCGGCGAGGTCAGCCTGAATGTGGCACGCGAAGTGCTTCAGAACTTGCCGCTGCCCGTGATCGGCCTGGATGACGCCGGCATGGTAGCCTTCCTGAACGGCGCCGCGACCGCACTGTTCCGCAACGGCGGCGCCTTGCTGGGCAATGAGGCGCCCGTCGTGATGCCGGAACTGTTTCCGGACGGTTGGGACAGCAAGTTGAGCCACGAGGCCGTCATCGAGCAGCGCCGTTACCATGTCCTGGCCCACCCGATGGGAGAGCAATCCCAGTCGCGTGGCAGTTTGATCACCCTGAGCCGTTGCGAGGAGTAGCCATGAATACGATCAGTCAACTTACCCCGCTCGACAATGCCCTGGCAGGCATGATCCTGGCCGCCGACCTGCTCGACGACAGTGGCGGCATGCTGCTGCCGGCCGGCGCCACGCTGAGCGAATCGAGCCTGAACAGCCTGCGCCGGCGCGGGGTGGAAGCGGTATCGATCGTGGCCGAGGCCGAGCCGGCCGATCCTGCCGCCCTGCAAGCCTTGCGCGAGCAGCGCCGCCAGCGCCTGCAGGTGCTGTTTCGCCGCAGCGCCACCGTCGGCGCCACCCCAGCCCTGCTGGCCATCCTGGAATCCTATCGCAGCGAGCAAACCTCATGAGCACCGCCGCAGTGCCCAGCATGGCCGATGTCGTGCGCACCATCCGTGACCTGCCCTCGCTGCCCGCGGTGGTGGTCGAACTGCTCTCGTCGATGGAGCAGGAGGATATCGACACCCACATTTTGGCCAACAAGATTTCGCTCGACCAGTCGCTCACCGCCAAGACCTTGCGCCTGGCGAACTCGTCTTTTTACGGCATGTCGTCCAAGGTGACCACCATTCACCAGGCCATTTCCGTGCTGGGCTTTCACAGCATCCGCACCTTGGTAACGGCGTGCTCGCTGACCGGCAGTTTCAGCCCGACCGCCATCGAGGTGTTTGATTTCAAGGCATTCTGGCGCCAGTCGGTGGCCACGGCCGTGATCGCCAAGCTGCTGGCGGTGCGCTACAAGATCAATCCCGAGACGGCGTTCACCGCCGGCTTGCTGCACGACATAGGCATGCTGGTCCTGGCAACCCGCTTTCCGCAGGACTACGCCCAGGTGCAGGCTCAACGCCGCGCCGACGATTGCTACATCATCGAAGCCGAACAGAAAGTGTTTGGCTTGAACCATGCAAGCGTCGGCAGCGCGCTGGCGGCGCACTGGAAGTTCCCGCTGGCGATACAGAAAGCGGTCGAGCAGCACCATGACGAGCATGGTCCGACGGTCAACCTGCCGCTGGTGGTGCACGCGGCCAATACGCTGGCGCATGCGCTCGACCTGTGCGGCACCCACGACGACCTGGCCCCGCCCATGTCGGAAGCGGTGTGGCACGCCCTGGCGCTGTCCGAGCAGGACGCCAAAACCCTGTTCGCCACCGGAGAAACGATGTTCAACGATATGTGCACGATCCTGCTGACTCCATGAACGATAGCGCAGCCAATCTGACTCTGCTGCTCGTCGATGACGAACCGAACATCCTGTCGTCGCTGCGGCGCCTGTTCCGTCCGCGCGGCTATAAAGTGCTGATGGCCGAAAGCGGTGCCGCCGGCCTGGAGATCCTCGAAAAAGAAGAAGTCGACCTGGTCATTTCCGACATGCGCATGCCGGAAATGGATGGCGCGCAGTTTCTGGAAAAGGTACGCGAACGCTGGCCCGATACCGTCCGCTTGTTGCTGACCGGATATTCGGACATTACCTCGATTCTTGCGGCCATCAACCGCGGCGAGATCTATCGCTACATCACCAAGCCTTGGGACGACAACGATATCCAGCTGGTGGTGCGCCACGCGCTGGAGCGGCGCACGCTCGAACGCGAAAAGGTGGCGCTGGAGGAATTGACACGCAGCCAGAACGCCGAATTGAAGGCGCTCAATGCCTCGCTGGAGGCCAAGGTGGACGCGCGCACGGCCCAGCTGCGGGCCTCGCACGATGCCACCGTGGCAGCCAATCAAAAGCTGAAAAACAGTTTCATCACCACCATCAAGATCCTGTCGAGCATGATTGAGATGCGCGGCGGAAACCTATCCGGCCATTCGCGCCGGGTGGCCGACCTGGCGCGCCGCATTGCCCTCAAGCTGGGCATGGATGCCAAGGAAGCCCAGGAAGTGTTCATTGCCGCCCTGCTGCACGATATCGGCAAGATCGGCTTCCCCGACGAATTGCTGACCATGCCCGTCAACAAGATGGTGGGCGACCACCTCGGCATTTACCGCAAGCATCCGATCCGCGCCAGCGAACTGTTGATGCCGCTGGACGATTTGCGCGGCGTGGCGGCCATCCTGCGCGCCCAGATGGAACGGTTCGACGGCGCTGGCTTTCCGGATGGCACGTCCGGCCTGATGATTCCACTGGGCGCGCGCATCCTGTCGCTGGCCTCGGACTTCGACAATCTGCAGATCGGCGCGCTGGTCCAGAAGCGCCTGTCGGCCGACGACGCCCGCAAGCTGATCTATGACAGTGGCGGCAAGCGCTACGACCCGTCGGTGGTGGCGGCCTTCCGCGCCCTGACCGAGGGCGACCCGCCCGAGCAGATCAGCGATGTGTCGGTGCTGTCCGGCCATCTGGTGCCGGGGATGGTGCTCTCGCGCGACCTGATCAGCCGCGAAGGCCTGATGCTGCTGTCGGCCGAACACGTGCTGGACGCGCGATTGATTGCACAGGTACAAGACTTTGAAAACAAGAGCGACGTCCGCCTGACTATCCGCATCTGGCCATTCACCCCGCCGGCCGACAAGGAGGCTTCATGAGCAAGGTAAGGCAATTGCTGCTGGTCGATGACGAGACCAATGTGCTCAATGCGCTGGTGCGCGCGCTGCGCCAGCAGCGGCCCGCCGGCGAGATGCGCATCGAGGCGTTCACCAATCCCTTCGAGGCGCTGCAGCGCTGCTGCGAGGTGGACTTCGATGTGGTCATTTCCGACTTCCGCATGCCGGAAATGACCGGCGTCGAGTTCCTGTTCAACCTCAAGGAAATCGCGCCGGCCACGGTGCGCATGATTTTGTCGGCCTCGACCGAGTTTGAAAACGTCTCCAGCGCCATCAGCAACGCCAAGGTGTTCCGCTACATCCCCAAGCCCTGGCAGATCGAGGACTTGCAGCACAATATCGACCTGGCGCTGGCCGAGCGCGACGCGCTGCTGGAAGCGGAACGGCTGGCGCGCGAGGAACGCGCCCGTGCCGCGCAGCAGGAAGATCCGCAAGCGCGTGAAGCGCGCCTGCTGGAGGAGGAATCGCCCGGCCTGACCCAGGTGAAATGGGGACCGAACGGCGAGATTATTTTGTAGCGGGAGTCTCGGCCTGCACGGCCGGCAGGCGCACCGTGAACGTGGTGCCCTTGCCCACCGTGGAGGCCACTTCGATGCGGCCGCCGTGCTTGTTGACGATGCCGTACGACAGCGACAAGCCCAGTCCGGTGCCGCTGCCCACCGGCTTGGTGGTGAAGAACGGCTCGAAGATGCGGTTCAGGTTTTCCGCTGGAATGCCGCAGCCCGAATCGCTGATGGACACCCATACCATCTCGTTGTCCATGCCGGTGCGGATGGTGATCACGCCCTTGCCTTCGATCGCATGGCTGGCGTTGACCAGCAGATTCATGAATACCTGGTTGAGCTGCGATGCCAGGCAGCGGATCGGCGGGATCTGGCCGTACTGCTTGTCCACGGTCGCCTTGTACTTGATCTCGTTGGCGACGATGTTGAGCGTGCTGTCGAGCCCATGGTGCAGATCGGCAATGCCCCATTCGTTCTCGCCCACGTGCGAAAAATCCTTGAGCGCCTGTACGATATCCTTGACGCGCTTGAGCCCATCCATCGATTCGCTCACCAGCGCCGTCACGTCTTCCTGCAGGAATTCCAGGTCGGCCTGATCGCGGATCTCGGCCACCTCGGCCTTGAGCTGGGGCGCCTTGGTGCCGATGGCCGCTTCGTAACGCTGCAGCACGCCGAACAGGGTGCCGACGTAATTTTGCAGGGTGCTCATGTTCGAATTGACGAAACCCACCGGATTGTTGATTTCGTGCGCGATGCCGGCGGCCAGTTGACCGATCGAGGCCATCTTTTCCGACTGCAGCAGCTGGTCGTGCGCTTCCTGCAGGCGGGTAATGAGCAGTTGCTGTTCTTCCCCCTTGGTCTGCAGCACGGCTTCCATGCGCTTGCGTTCGGTAATGTCGGTCAGCGAGCCGATCACTTCCAGCGGCTTGCCGGCGTCGTCGCGCACCAGGCGCAAGGTGTCGTGCATCCACAGATAGCTGCCGTCGGCATGGCGGAAGCGGTATTCGTAGGCGCGCTGGCCTTCCACGAACACCAGCGCCAGGCTGGAAAAGATTTGCGGGGCATCGTCGGGATGGATGTGGTCGAACCAGAAATTCGGATCGGCCACCATCTCTTCGGGGCGGTAGCCCAGCACGTGCAGGGCGTTATTGCTCACGAACGTCATCTTGAAGTCACCGCTGGGCACGGTGCAATAGATGATGGCGGGGGTGTTGTCTATGAGATATTGCAGGCGAACCAAGGGTTCCGCTGCGGCGGCGGGCACGCTCGGTGCTGCGGGGCTAGGATCGCCGCTGAAGAAATCAAAATCCTCAAATTGCATTGCCATGATAGGCCCCTTGTCGATGTCCGATTATATGCTGCTTCGGGGCAATTATCCCGCTGTCTCGTGCGCACAACAGACCTCGGCCCCGCAATCGGCCAGCAGCTGCCGCAGTATCCCACGGTGGCAGTGCCGCTCCTCCTCGCAATAACATCCCACGGAAAACGCGCTCGCGTGCGACAGCATGGCCAGCGTCTCGATCACGTGATGGGCTTCCGGTTCGGCCATCTCGCGCCGGTAGCCTTTCTCGAACGCGTGCCAGTCCTGCTCCGTCACGGCGGCCTTGGCCAGCTTCATCAAGTCAAGCGAGGGCGCCAGGTTGGGCAGCCACACGTCGTAATAGTCGCGCGCGGCAAACTCGGCCTTGGGCACGCCGCGCGGCGGCCTGCGCACCGTGCCGATGCGCACACCTTCGCCGTGCGCCCGCGGCGTGCCAAGCCGAACGATACGGACCGCCACGCCCCCCCCGGTCAGGACGACGGCCCGCGGTCGGCGTTGAACGGATCGATGGCGATTTCCTTGGCCAGCGCCGCGTTGAAGGCAGGCAGGTCGTCGGGTTTGCGGCTGGTGACGAGTTTGCCGTCAACGACCACTTCCTCGTCGGTCCATTCCGCGCCGGCATTGCGCAGGTCGTTTTTCAGGCTGGGCCAGCTGGTCAGGTGCCGGGCCTGGGCCACGCCGGCGTCGATCAGGGTCCAGGGGCCATGGCAGATCGCGCCGATCGGCTTTTGCTCGGCGGCGAAGGCGCGGATGAAACCGATCGAATCGGGACTCAGGCGCAGCTGGTCGGGATTGCTCACGCCGCCCGGCAGCAGCAGCGCGTCGAATTCGCGCGGGTTGGCGTCGCGCACGTTCAGGTCGACGTCGAAGGTGTCGCCTTTATCGGTATGGTGGAAGCCCTGCACGTGCTCGCCCGCTTCCTTGGGCGCGAGCAGCACCACGGTCGCGCCATGCTCTTCCAGATAGCTGCGCGGCGAGGTGTATTCGACCTGTTCCACGCCGTCCGTCATCAGGACCGCCACGCGCTTGCCCTGCAGGGAAATGTTGCCGTTGCCCGGTATTGAATTGTCCAGTTGCATGGGATGTCACTCCATTATTAATTGATCGATAAGCCACGCAGACGATTGTAGAACCCATCCCGCGAAGGCGGCGCGCAGCACGAGCGTCAAATAAAATTGAACGACATTGACTGACAATGCCGGACTGTTGGCGCCAAAAGGATTGTTATGAGCAACACCGTCCATGCTTCGACAGGACGGAAACGCGCGCTACCAGAGCGCCAACCGGGATCTCGGCTACGTGCCGGCCGTCGTGGCGGGGGCCGATGATGTCGTACTGTTTCTGCGGAGCAGGCAAAAACAGTCGCATCGTTGAGTCCGTCGCGGTGCGATTGTGGTGCATCAACAATCAAGAAGCACCCGGTAGCATAGTCAACGCATCCACTCCTTCAGGAGCACTTGATGCGTCTTTTTTCCATGACTAGCAGTTCAGCCCCCCGCACCCGTGCGCGGATTGAAGGCCAGGTCGCGCTCCATGGCGCGATACAGGTCGCGCGCGCGGTCGCTGCTGGCTGGCGGCAACACCACTTCCAGAATCAGATACAGGTCGCCGGGCGGTGCGCCCGGGATGCCGCGCCCCTTCAGCCGCAGCTTGCGCCCGCTCTGCGATCCGGCCGGCACGCTGACCTGCACCTGCCCGGACGGCGTGGGCACGTCGATGTGCGCGCCGAGCGCGGCTTCCCAGGGCGCCACCGGCACCGTCTCAACCACATTGCGGCCCTCGACCCGGTAGCGCTTATCGGCATGAAACAAAATTTCGAGAAACAGATCGCCGGCCATGCCGCCGCCGGCACCAGGATGGCCCTGCCCGGCCAGCCGCAATTGCTGGCCCGGCACCACGCCCTTGGGTATGCGCACCGTGAGCGAGCGCTCGCGCGTGCTGACGCGGCCGTATTCGTCGCGCTGCGGCACGCGCAGGGCGATGGTGCGGTCGGCGCCGTGGTAGGCGTCGTGCAGGTCGACCATGACGGAAGCGTGGATATCGTCGCCGCGCAGGCCAAAGCCGCCGCCGGGACGGCCGCGCCGCCCCACGTGGGCGAACAGGTCGGCAAAAAAGTCGCCGCTGCCGAAGCTGTCGGTGTCGGCGTTGGCGAAGTGCGTGTCCCAGCCCGGCGGCGGATGGAATTCCTGGCCGGCCGGCGCGCGCCCGAGCGCGTCGTAGGCGGCGCGCTTGTCGGCGTCGCCCAGCACCTCGTAGGCTTCGTTGATCTCCTTGGTTTTGTCGCTGGCATCGTGCGCGCGGCTCACATCAGGATGGTACTTGCGTACCAGCTTGCGGTAAGCCTTCTTGATGTCGTTCGCCGACGCATCGCTGGCGACGCCCAAGGTCTGGTAGTAGTTCTTGTACTGCACGAATTGCACTCCCGATTCGCTTGTCGTCATCGTACTGCGCAGGCAGCGCGCGGTGCGCACGCTTGCGCGTCGTGTCTTGAGAAAGGGAATTAACATGAGCAAGCCGATGAAATACACCGCGTTCGCATTGCTGGCGCTGGCCTTGCTGGCCATCGCGGCGGTGCTGGCGGGCAGCATGCTGGGCGAGCGAAAGATGGCCCGCAAGATCAGCGTGGCGGTTCTTCCGGTTGCGGTGCCGGACGGGCGGGTTGAAATCGAGCGCGGGCGCTACCTGTTCAGCACGCGCGGCTGCGCCGATTGCCATGGCGCCAACGGCAGCGGGCGCGAGGTGATCCGCAGTCCCGGCATGCTGGTGCGCGCGCCCAATATCACCCGCGGCGACAACAGCGTCACGGCGGAGTACCGCGTCGAAGACTGGGTGCGCACGCTGCGCCATGGCGTCAAGCCGGACGGCAGGCCGGTGATGATCATGCCCAGCGAAGACTTCAACCGCATGCCCGATCAAGACGTGGGCGCGCTGATCGCCTACATCCACACGCTGGCGCCGGCCCCGGGCCAGCCGGCCACGGTGCAGCTGCCGCTGATGGTCAAGGTGATGTACGCCTTCGGCATGGTGCGCGACGCCGCCGAGATCATCGACCACA
>CBFGOU010000054.1:0-14029 GCA_965650445.1 uncultured Oxalobacteraceae bacterium
CCACCGTGGTGCCGAGCGAATTGAAGGCCTGGGTCAGGGTCAGGCGGCTCGACGCCGTGGCCGGATCGCCGAGGACGGTGACGTAGGGATTGGCCGCCACCTGCAGCGTCGTGATGCCGGCGGCAAGGACGAAGAAGGCAAACAGGAATACCGCATAGCCGCTGGTGGCCGCCGGATAGAACAAGGCGCAGCCGGCGGCGGCAATGACGAGGCCGGTCACCGAGCCGCTCTGGTAGCCGATCCGGCGGATCAGCATGCCCGCCGGCAGCGAAACGATGAAGTAGGCGCCGAAGAAGCAGAATTGCACCAGCATGGCTTGCACATAGCTGAGCGTGTAGACGGCCTTCAGGTGGGGAATGAGCACGTCGTTCAATGAAGTCAGCAGTCCCCACATGAAGAACAGGATGGTCACGATGACCAGCGGCACCGTTTGGTTCGCCCCCGTCCCGGTGGCGGCAAGCGGTGGCGCGGCAGCCGATGTATTCGAAGCGAAAGCCATGGGTGAACTCCTTGTCAGTGATTGCGCCTGGCATCCAGGCTGCTGGTTATTGTGTTTGGTCGCAGCGCAACGCGTCCTTGTCGCTGGCGGCTCCGCCGACGATCTGGATATTGGTGAATGCGGCGCCGAAAGTGCTGTCGGTCGACACGCTGAACGGCGACTCCACCTTGCTCAAATCGGCCGCCCCTTTGGCAACGAAACAGGCCAGCGGGATCTTGACGGTCGCTTTCGGCACGCTTGCCAGACGCTTGAAGAGCGCCGTCACATCGATCTCGCCCGCGCATTTCTCGCCGCAGGTAATCGTCATCGTGACCTTGCCGCCTGGCGCGGTCTTGACTGCCATGTCGAACACCAGCGCGCCGTCCTTGGCCGCGAACGCGGGCAGCGCCATCGCGTAAGAGGCCTTCGCTTCGATGCGCCCTGCCCCCGACCAGGTCACCAGCTTGGCGTCCTGCTGCGTGTTGACCTGCACGGTTTCCGCCTTGATCGTCGGCAGCGACACGGCCTTGTTCAGGTCGGACCCGAGGGCCATGCGTTCGGCGCCGGCGGCCAGGTACAAGGGCCAGGTCGCATGATCGGCCTGGGTAAAGATCGGATAGGCGGTGGTGGCGCCGCAGGACGCGGAAATATCGGCGGCCTCAAGCTGGCCCACTGCTTTCTTGCTGGCGTATTTCAATCCATAGCCGCGCGCAAACAGCGCCGCATAGCCTTTGCCGGCGTCGACGCTGGCCAGGCAAGCCGATTTCGGCCAAGAGAAAGACAAGGTGCCCGTGAAATCGTGGGCGACCTTGCCCTTGGCGCCGCGCAGCAGCACATCGGCGACGCCCTTGCCTTCGGTACCGGGCAGCCAGGCCATGACAAAACCGTCCGACAGGTTCATCAGGTCGTTGACGTAGAGCGGACGGCCGGCGACGAACACGGTGATCACCGGCTTGCCCTTGCCGGCCACCGCTTTCAGCACCGCCAGGTCTTCCGGATAGCGGCTGCTGTGGCGCAGGGTGCCGCTGGCGCCGATGTCGCCGGCGCCCTCCGCATACGGCGTCTCACCAATGACGGCAATGACCGCATCGAAGCGCGACACGTCGACGCCGGCAGCGTCGGCGCTGTACTTTACTTCGGCAGCCTCGGCGAGGCCGGCGAGGATCGTATCGCCGTGCGGGAAGTCGCTGTTCTTGTTGTCGGTACCCTGCCAGGTGAGGCTCCAGCCGCCGCTCTGGTTGGGTAAGCTGTCGGCGCTCTTGCCGACCACCAGAATCTTCTTGCCGCGCGCCAGCGGCAATGCCCCGCCATCGTTCTTGAGCAGCACGAGCGACTTGCGCACGGCTTCACGCGCCAGCGCCCGGTCCTGCAGCGCTTCCTGCTTGCCGGCGTAGCGGTTGTGTGAAGGTTTCTTGCCGAACAGGCCGGCACGCAGCTTGACGCGCACGATGCGGCTGACCGCATCGTCGATGCGCGATTGGGAAATCTCGCCGCTCTTGACCTGGGCGATGGTATTGGCGATGAAGGCTTTCCAGTCGTCGGGCACCATCACCATGTCGATGCCGGCGTTGATCGCCTGGGCGCAGCTGGCGTTGCTGCATCCGGGCACCTGGCCGATGCCGTTCCAGTCCGAGACCACAAAGCCGTCGAAGCCCATCTTGGTCTTCAGCACGTCGGTGAGCAGAACCTTGGAACCGTGCATCTTGCCGTAGTCGACACCGGCGCCCACGTCGTCCCAGCTGTTGTACGAGACCATCACCGTCTGCGCTCCGGCGGCCAGCGCGCCGTAGTAGCCCTGGCCGTGGATATTGATCATCTGCGCCTTGCTCGACTTATTGACGCCCTGATCCTTGCCGCCGTCGGTGCCGCCATCGCCCATGAAGTGCTTGGCGGTCGCAACCACATTGCCGTCGGTCCCGAACTTGCCCTGCAGCCCAGTCACATAGGCCCTGGCATACGTGTTTACCAGCGCGCCGTCTTCGGAAAAACCTTCGTAGCTGCGGCCCCAGCGGACATCGCGCACCACGGCCAGGGTCGGCGCGAATACCCAGGCGATACCGGTGGCGCGGGTCGCCTTGCCGACCGCTTCGCCGATACGGCCGACCAGCTTGCTGTCATGCGCCGCGCCGAGACCGATGTTCTGCGGGAACTGGGTGGCGCCGTACACATTGCTGTTGCCGTGAATCGCGTCGATGCCCCAGATGACGGGTACCTTGTCTTTCATGTCGGTGGCCATCGAGGCGTCGTAGTAGGCGTCGGCCAGGGCGAGCCATTGGGCGGCGGTGGCGTGCTTGTTACCGCCGGGCCAGCTGCCGCCGCCGTTAAGAACAGAGCCGAGGTAATAGCGGCGCACGTCGTCCGGCGTCGCGGTCTTGATTTCCGGCTGGGTCATCTGGCCGATTTTCTGTTCGAGCGTCATGCCCGAGACGATGGCCGCGACCCGCGCCTCGAGCGAGGGGTCGGTGCGGATGGCACTTTGCACGTGAGGCCAGTCGGCAAGCTGGGCGGAGGACGAACCGGCGAATGCGATGCCGCTACAGGTGCAAGCGAGCAGCAAAGTCGAACCAAGAATGGACAGTCGTGATTTCATGATCAATGGTGAAAGAATTGCCATCGCGCGGATGCGTCAGCGCCAAGACAATGTGAATGGGTGCCGGCGCGCGCCGCAGCGCCCGCACGGTGTCGGAGCAGACCGGCCCGGCGCCGCCTAGGCCGTCACACTTACCCGCTCGGCACTCTCGGCATGACAACAGGCGGCGAGGAAATCCTGGTGCATCGGCATGCTGGCAGAGCAGCGCTGCACGACCTGGCGGATATCGTCGGCGAACTCCTGCACTTGCGATTGCGGGCGGACATCGCAAAGGGGGTGATACGCTTTTGGCAGCAATCCCTGGCCGAGCATGACTTGCGCCCAGCTCGACTCGCGAAAGAGTTCCGTGTCAACGAGAATGACCCGGGCGTTGCTGGCGAACATTTCCATTTTTTCGGCCAAACTATCCGGAATGGGCATTTGCCGGCAATAGTTCCAGAATGGCGAGTCGGTGCGCGTGGTGAGCTTGTAGTGGAGCACGATGAAGTCGCGGATGCGCTCCAGTTCGAACTCGGTCTGGCGGTTGTACATGGCAATATCCGCAGCGTCCAGGCCGGCGTGGGGGAACAGTTTCATCAAGCGCGTGATGGCCGACTGGACCAGGTGTATGCTGGTCGATTCCAGTGGCTCGACAAAGCCGCTCGACAGGCCGATCGCCACGCAATTGCCGATCCACGCGCGCTTCCTGCGGCCGGCGACAAAGCGGATCAGTCGTGGCTCGGCCAGCGCCTTGCCGTCGAGGTTACGCATCAGTACATCGCTTGCCTCGCCATCGTGCATGAATTGGCTCGAATACACATGGCCGTTGCCTATGCGGTGCTGCAAGGGGATGCGCCACTGCCATCCTGCCGAACGCGCGCTCGATCGCGTGTACGGCAACAGCGGTGCGGTCGACTCCGACGGCACGGCGATGGCCCGGTCGCAGGGCAACCAGTGCGACCAGTCTTCGAAGCCGGCTTGGCAGGTCTGTTCGATCAGCAGCGCGCGCATGCCGGAACAATCGATGAAGAAATCGCCTTCCACCACGCGCCCGTCGGTCAGGCGCACACTGGCAATATTGCCGTTTTGGGGATTGCGCAACACCTCCTCGATGCGGCCCTCAGTGCGGACGACGCCCTGCTGCTCGGCGCGCTTGCGCAAGAAGGCGCCGTACAAACCAGCATCGAAATGAAAAGCATGTCCGATTTCGCTGAGCGGCGAGCGGGCCATGTCCGGCCGCGGCCGCATAAAACGGCCTTCGAGCGGCGCCACCGAGTTGATCGAATAATCGCCGTAGTCATGTGCCAGCCCGGCCTTGCGCAAGCGCAGCCAGTAATGATGGAAGGTGATACCGTCGAGCGCTTGCCCGACATCGCCGAAACCGTGGAAATACTTGCTTCCCAGCGCGCTCCAATCGGCGAACTCGATACCGAGCTTGAACGTGCCCTTCGTCTCGCGCAGAAACTCGTCTTCACTGATCCCCAGGGCCGTATTAAAGGCCTTGATCGCGGGGATCGTGCCCTCGCCGACCCCGATGGTGCCGATCTCTTCCGACTCGATCAGCGCGATGGTCCAGTGTTCGCGTCCGTTGTCACGCAACAAAAGCTTCGACAGCGCGGCTGCGGCCATCCACCCCGCCGATCCGCCGCCGACAATGACGATGCGCCGCAAATGATTCAGTGACATAGTGCATTCCTCTTCAGCAGGTTGCCCGTCTGTCCGCGAGACCCTGCGTTTGCGGACAGACGGGGGGCGGTAAGTCGCTTATCAATGGAACTTGTAGCTCATACCAAGGAGAAATTGCCGACCGTAGATATTGTAGTCCTTCGGCTGGGCAATGCCGCCATAGCCGCTGCCGTCCTGGATAGTGCGATCCGGCGCATTGGCGACATTCCCCACCTGGAACAGGAGCTGCAGGCCCTTGGCGGCACCGCCCTGCACTTCATAGCTCGCCTGCAGATCGATCTTGTTCGACGCCAGTGTCCGGAACATGGTCGTGGAACCGAACAGATAGGCGACTTCCCCCCGATAATCGGAACGATAGCGATCATTGATACGGAACGAGTAGCCGCCACGCTCGTAGAACAAGGTCAGACCCGCGACCCGTTTCGACAGGCCCGGCAGGGTTTGCCAGGACTCCGTCGAATCCGGACCGCTCACCTTGATGGAGCTGTCGGTATAAGAGGCCGAAAAGATCGCGCCAAAGCCGGCCAACAAGGGATGCAGCAAATCACCGTCGAGCGTCGCGCTCAGCTCGGCGCCGCGCACCCGGCCGCCGCTGCCGTTCGTCTGGGTCCCGTAGGTGCCGATGTTCGAGATTGGCACGATCGCCGGCGTCGGATTGATGTAGCCGCTGAAGTCGTACTGAATGGAGGAATTGTAGATGTAGCTGTCGAGCTTCTTGTAGAACAAGGCGCCGGCCACATAGCTGCGCTTTCCAAAATACTGCTCGAGCGACAGGTCAGCCGATTTGGCGCGCCATGGTTGCAATTTCGGATTGCCGCCGCCACCACCCCACTGGCGCGTAATGGGGTCGACTCCCACTCCTGCGGACGCATTCATGTCGTCGATCCGCGGCCGCGCCATGGTTTTTGCCAGGCCCAGGCGCAGCTTGCGATCGCCGCCGATGTCCGCGCCCAGGTTCAGGCTCGGCAAGTAGTCGGTGTAGCTGGTACCCGGATCGATGGTGCCGATGACGTATCCGGGGCCGTCGAATGCAAATGCGGTCGAATGCTGCACGGTGCGTATCGCTTGCACGCCGACATTGCCGGTCAGTGGAATCTGGGCGACCGTGGTGTCGATGTCCAGCTTGGCAAAGGCGGTAGTGACCTTTTCATGGACGCCGAACGTCTTACCCAGGTCGCCGCCCGGACCCAGGCTCTCGTTCAGTTTCATGGTGTAGAAATTGGCCGTCACCGCGTTGACGTCATAGCTCAGCACCGAGGGAATGCCTACAAATCCGAGCGAGGTCGGCGTCATCACGAAGGACGACGGCAGCTGGCGCGCCAATACGCCGTCCGCCCCCACCCGCGCGAAATCGGTGTGGAAGTCGCGGGTCTTGTCGCGTTTGGAGACATTGACGCCGACATCGATATGGTTGAACACTCCCCAATCGAGGTCCCGCGTCCCATGTACCTTCATTGAGCGAATGGTGTCGTTCTGCGTATTGTATTTCTTGCTCCCCAATTGTGGGGTGGCCGTGCCGCCCCAGTTGGCCGGATCGCTGAGCAGGATGGTTGCGGGGTCGGACAGCGAGTTCTGGAAGGTGAAGTTCGGGAATCCTGGACCCGTGGGCGTGACGAGGTCGAACGTCGGCGACGTGAGCGAACCGGCGTAGGTTTCGTAGATGGTCTCGGCGCGACGGGCGCTCGAGTAGCCCAGATCGGCGATCGCGTGCCACGCACCGATCTTCCGGTCGATGTTCCACCCGGCCGATTTCAAGTCATCGTCGCGCGTGTTGTAGTCATTGCGAACGATCCCGTTGACGACGAAGTTGGCCGTCGCCGAAGTGACGATCGATTTGCCGTCGCCGACACTGGTGGTGCCGATATTGCTGAAGGTACTGCTCGGGACGCCCCAGCCATCGCCGATGCTTCCCATCATGCCACGCATCACCTCGACGTTCTTGAATTTCGAGTAATACAGGTCCAGCGTGCTGTGCAGATCACGGTTCGGCTTGTATTCGAGCGTGGCCATGAGGCCATCCCGCTTGTCGACGCGTGAAATCGCTTCCGCCTGGAAGCCGGACAGATACGACGCGCTGCCGGGGCTGGTGCCGGCAACGGGACGGCAGCCCCAATCGCTCTGGTGCGCGATACAGTTTTCATCCGTCTGCCAGCCCCAGGCCTGGTAGCCGTGCTGCTGCCCCGGCGCGTCGAGATGCGCAAACCCGAGGGCAAGGCCGATGGTGCGGTTCGCGAACTGGTCGATATAGGCGACGCTCAGGCGCTTGCCGTTGGCGGACGTTCCACCGTAGCCGTGATTTTGGTCGCCCAGGCTATTGTATTCGCCGCGCACGTTCACCGCGATATTGCGTTCGCGGAAGGCGAGCGGACGCACCGTATCGAGGTCGACCGTGCCCGACAAGCCCTGCCCGAGCAAGGAGGCGTCCGGCGTCTTGTAGACGACGACCGCGGAGATCAACTCGCTGGGATACTGGTCGAATTCGACGCCGCGATTTGTGCTGGTCGACGCCTGCTCGCGGCCATTGAGCACGGTGCCGGCGAAATCGGGGGCCAGGCCGCGGATGGCGATCACCTTCGCGCGCCCGTTGACCTGTTGTGCAGCAAGACCAGGCATGCGCGACATGGCCTCGGCGATACTGACGTCGGGCAGCTTGCCGATATCTTCGGAAGTGATCGCTTCGACGATCGAATCGGCATTCTTCTTCTTGCTGATCGAGCCTTCGATACCGGCACGGATACCGCTAACGACGATGACCGGCACCGCGGCGCCATCCTGCGCCGGCGCATTCGCGCTGTCGGCCTGTTGCGCCTGGACCGGCGCCTGCGCCAAGGCGCCACCGATCAAGCCGATGCATACGGCCGCGATCGGGCGCAAACGGAAGCTTGCGGGTGCTGCGGACTGATTGGCTGCGTGACGCGCTGCCGGGCGCATGGACGCACGATCCCGTTTACTTGGCATTTCTGGTCTCCCTGATGTTTTTATACGAAAAATTTGGCAGATGCACTCACCGGCACTATCTGGAAGCGCTTCCAGATTTGCGTGGAAGCGCTTCCAGATTTGTCGAAAGTATATCCAGCGCGTCTGTAAAGTGTCAAACGATTTTATTGCGATGCGTCGTTTTTTGGGTCGATGGCCGGCCGGGTCTTGCGCCGCACGGCAGGCACTGGCGCCAGCGAATCGCGATAAGTCATGCCGATTGAAAAGTCGCGCTCGACCGGCCGCCGCATGTCATAACAGTGGTTGAGCAAGGCGTTGACGCCACTGAGGACCATGTCGCGCCACGGAATATGCACCGTTGTCAGGCGCGGCGCTGAAAATTCGCCGCTCGGCGTGTCGTCGTAACCGACCACCGAGACATCGCGCGGCGCCTGCAGGCCAGCCTTCTGAAAACAGGACAATGCGCCGATCGCCATTTCGTCGTTGGCGCAAAACAGCGCGCCGAACTGGTAGCCGGACGCCAGCAGCGTGCTGGCGGCCTCCCATCCGCTTTTAGGGGAGAAATCGCCTTCCCCTATCCAGATCATCGACGTATCGACCCCATTGGCCGCCAGTTCGCCGAGAAAACCATCGATACGCTCAACATTGTCCTGCGCCGCCGAAGGGCCGGCGACGACGGCAATTTGGCGATGACCGTGTTCCAGCAAGGCCCGCGCGGCGAGGATGCCGCCCTGCCGATGGTCGATCGTGAAGCATTGATCCGGAATGCTGAGCAAATGCTGATTCATCACCACCACGTGGGCTTGCCGGCCCCCAAGCATGGGAATATCCGCGTCCGATAATGCATTGCTCATGACGATGACACCGTCGCAGCCGCGTTCCATCAAGAGGTCGATACCGTCGACCGCCTGGCGCCGCGCATCGCCCGCCCCCGAACCGAAGGCGACCACCATGTTCAGACCGACCTCCCTCAACACTTGATCGATCGCCGCCAGGATGGGGGTGAAGAATGTGCCTTCCAACCCCGGGATATAAACGCCAATCATCCTTGTCGACCCGGACATCAAAGACCGCGCCGTATGCGACGGTCGAAAACCTAGTTCTTCGACCGCTTGCTTCACGCGTTCGAGCTTGTCGGGCGACACCGAGCCCTTCCCGCTCATTGCACGCGATGCGGTCCCCAGCCCAACGCCCGCGAGCCGGGCGACATCTTTGATAGTGGCCACGATTTCCTTGAAAGTGGGTCGTTCAGGTTGAGACGCCAGGCGTCGAATGCCCGCCGGCTGCGTTATGCCGGGCGCGACCGGCGCGCGGATGATCCGCGCCTGCCGGCGCTGCCTCGTCCGCAATTTGGAAGCGCTACCAAACGGAATAAGCGCGATTATAGCAGGCACCTATTTCACGTCGATAGGCGGGTAGCGCTCGGTGCGGGGCGGACAAAGTGCGCCAGCAGTCCCGCGAACCTTCCCTCCGCGTTCGTGCTTGCTTCGCATGTTCAGGATGGAGCTAGCGTCGCGCTCAAGAAAACGGCGCAAATTTAGCGATAGGCTGGGTCCGGTTATACGGGGGCAAGATCACATGGGCATGCCGCACGAACGCCTCGGTTCTGATTGGCCTTCGAAGCGCCAATGCACTCAACCTCTACGCGCGCATTCAACGCTAAGCCATTCACTGCAACAATGAGGCGCCAACGCCGGCCGTCCTTAAGTTCGCCGCAGCCACCGCTGTTCGCATGGATGCATGTTCATCCACTCCGCACGGAGATGCCGTTTCTGCAAGGGGGCGTCCGTTCCATGACCCCGGTTAGTGAGCGCGTTCACTTACGGATGCATGCCCTGCAATACGCAATAGCTGCATGCGCGCGAGGGTGGGATAGAGCGGCGGGCTGACTATGCGCGCAACGGCACATGCGACCAGGGCGCAGGCCATCAGCGAGAGCACCATCTCATGCCCAGTGACCATCTCCATGACGATGATGAATGCGGTCAGCGGCGCTTGGGTCGCGGCGGCCAGGAAGCCAACCATGCCGAGGGCGATCAGGTCCGGCATCTGCACATGGTACAGCAGTAGCGCGACATCGTTGCCGATCCCCGCGCCGATGGCCAGCGATGGAGCGAAAATGCCGGCCGGCACGCCCGCCCAGGTGGTCAACCAGGTCGCGACCAGCTTGAACAGCGCGTGGGCGATCGGCATGGCTGCCGTGCCCTCGACCATCGCCCGCGTGCTGCCGTAGCCGCTGCCAAACGCGGCGCCGCCCGTGACAATGCCGATCACCGCCACCCCGAGGCCGCACAGGGAGGCAAACAGGACCGGGCGGCGGGCGCGCAGTCGGCTCGCCGCGTCAGGCGAATGCCCGCCGAGGGACGCGATCAGCAGCCGCGAAAATAATCCGCCGGACAAGCCTCCCAGCACGGCGGTGAGCGTTCCCGGCAACAGCAGGGACCAGCCAAGATGAGCGGCGTGAATGATGCCGAAATACGTACCGTTTCCGTGCACCGAGATCGATATGACGCCCGCCAGCACGATTGCGCCGACGATCAGTCCGGATGAGCGCTGCTCTGGCGCACGCGCCAGTTCCTCGACAGCGAACATGACGCCGGCAAGCGGTGCGTTGAAGGCCGCCGCAATGCCGGCCGCCCCGCCTGCGACCAGCAGGCCATGCGCGTTAAGCGAGGCGCGCGCCGGCATGAAGCGGCGCGCCTGCAGCATGACGCCCGCAGCGATCTGCACCGACGGCCCTTCGCGGCCCAGCGACAAGCCCGCCAACAGGCCCCAGGAAGTCAGCAGCAGCTTGGCCAGCGACAGCCGCATGGAGACGAACAGGCCGCAGTGTTCGGCGGGGGTGCCGCTGTCAAGAGCGGCCATCACCTGGGGAATGCCGGAGCCGGCGGCGCCGGCGGCATAGCGCCGAGTCAGCCAGACGATCGCCGCCGCACTGACCGGACACCACAGCAGGGGGCTCCACCAGTAGCGGGCGTGCAAGCTGCTGAACCAGCCGGAAGCGTGTTCGCCCAGCCAGGTGAAGCCGACCACCGTGAGACCTGCCGCCCCCGCAGCCAGCACCACGACCATGCGGGCCCACCAGATGCGCCAATCCGTCAGCGCCTTCTTCACTGCAGGTCCGAGCGGATATTTTTCAGCGCTCATCGAGTTCCATTGTTCGCCCGGGTCGGGACGACGGTTGTGGCGGCACAGCCTTGCCCACTGCAATGTCTCGCAAATGGCAAACTGGGCCGCAGGGTGCGATGGCGGGCTGGCCGACATGCGCTTCGTCTTTATAGGCACGGCCGGGCTTCGGGGAATTGGCCGGCAGCAACAGCGTGGCGCCAGGGACGATTTTCTCGCGGTGCTGGCCTCTGCGCTGTCAAGACCCATGATACACCATTAGTTCTATTATGGAATCTATATTTGTGCAAATGTGTATTCTTGGGAAGGTCCGGGCGCGACCGCATGCTGTTAGGCAACGGGTAGTCACATCGCTGCTGCGCATCGCGGCAATCGCTCCGCGCCGCAGATGCGATCGACGCCGTGCCCCCTTCAATCGCCGCGGTACCTTCTTTGCGCTATCATGGCGCATGGCGTCTCCATTACCCCCTCTCCCCCCCACCGATACGACCCAGGCTGCGGCGATGGTGTTGCGCCAATTCCGCATCGTCTTTAACGCAGTGAAATCGCACTTTCGTGACGTCGAGCGGATCGCTGGCATCGGCGGAGCGCAGTTGTGGGCCCTGTCGGTCATCGGACAGCGGCCGGGCATTGGCGTAAGCGAGCTGGCGCGCGCGCTCGACATTCACCAGTCGACCTGCAGTAACCTGGTGCGCAGCATGAGCGAGCGCGGCCTGATCGCAGCAAAACGCGACAGCGCGGATCGGCGGGGCACCGCGTTGCGGCTGCTGGGTGCCGGCGCGGACATCTTGCGGTGCGCCCCGGCGCCGTTTACCGGCGTACTGCCGACGGCACTTGCAAAACTGCCCGCGGCAACGCTGGCGCGACTCGAATCCGACCTGCATTTGTTGATCGTCGAGCTCGATGCCGACGATTCGCTCGCCGGACAACCGCTGGGCAACCTCTAGACGGCAGCGGCGAATCCGGGTGGTCGTACCCGGCCTTGAGCGCATCACTGCCGCTTTGCACATGCAGACCGCGCGGCGCTGCTGAACGACCAGTGCACGTACGCGCCGTTTTCACTCGCACTCGCGGTGTGCTTCATTGCGCCAGTCGCCGGCCAGTGTCCCGCAATCCCGGTTTGATCAGTTCACTGCTGGACGCTAATTGTAGGCTAACTAAGCGCAGCTACTATGGCCGGGCATTCAGCGATTTGACTGAACGTGTTTAGGCGTTAAGTGGCTCCTTTTCGCGCGGATGGCCGGCACCAACGCCGACCGTCCGCGCTTTTGTCACACCCGCCAGCATTCGGTTGCGTGCTGCAGGCGCCCTGCGGTATCGCGTCTTCAGGGCCCATCTTGTGTTTGTCGCATCAGTTGAGAGCGACTCTCGATCTTCCCACGATAAGCCGTCACTGCCTCGCCTTAGCCATTGCAGCGACTGGGCGCCCGACCGTCATTCCTGCACGCTGCCAGCGAGGGGCGCAGCAAGTGCGAGTCCCAACATGTCGGGATCGAGCACTCCGTCCACGGGCACGCCTATCTGCCCGTTACCAGGAACACTTTCACAAGTATATCGTGCCGCGCCTGCCCGGCATGCGTGCTAGACTTTGAACCATCACGACGGAGGAAAACATGCCTGGGCACGGTCGGGAAGTTGTCGTCATTACCGGGGCGAGTGCGGGAATCGGACGCGCCACAGTGCGGCAATTTGCGCGCCACGGAGCCCGCATCGCCCTCGTCGCGCGCGAGCCCGAGCGACTGGAAGTGGCACGGGCCGAAGCCGAAGCCTTTGGCGCAACCGCGATCGCCATCCCGGCCGATACGGCCGATTTCGCCCAGGTCGAAGCGGCGGCCGAACGCACCGAACGCGAGCTCGGTCCGATCGACATCTGGGTCAACAATGCCATGGCGACCGTGTTTGCCCCGTTCAGCGCGATCGCGCCCGAGGATTACCGCCGCGTCACCGACGTCACTTACCACGGCTTCGTATGGGGCACGATGGCCGCGCTCAAGCGCATGCGCCCGCGCAACCGCGGCACTATCGTGCAGGTCAGCTCCGCTCTCGCCTACCGCTCCATCCCCTTGCAGTCGCCCTATTGCGGCGCCAAGCACGCGATCAAGGGATTCACGCAATCGCTACGCACCGAACTTGAACACGAGGGCAGCGCCATCCACCTGGCCCTGGTCGACATGCCAGGGGTGAATACGCCGCAATTTAACTGGTGCAAGACCACCCTGGCGCGCCCCCCCCAAGCCGATCGGTACCTATGCCGCCCACGGCAGTTTCGACCGCCATGCGCGCGCCACCAGCCTGCAGTTCTGGGCTTCGGCCCACCGCGGCTGGCTGCTGGCCGGCGCCGGCGCGCTGGGCGCGGCAGTCGGGCTGCGACGGCTGCGCCACCACTGATGGCAACATTTGAGAGCGGAGAAGACGAACATGGGCATAACCGTCGGTGACTTCTTTGTCGAGCGACTCTATGACTGGGGCGTACGCACGATCTTCGGCTACCCGGGCGACGGCATCAATGGAGTGCTGGGGGCGCTCCAGCGTTCCCCGCGCAAGATCGAGTTCATTCAGGTGCGCCACGAAGAAATGGCCGCCTTCATGGCCTCGGCCCATGCCAAGTTCGCCGGCAGCCTCGGGGTCTGCCTGTCCACCGGCGGCCCGGGCGCGGCCCACCTGCTGACCGGGCTGTACGACGCCAAGGCCGACCACGTGCCCGTCCTGGCCATCACCGGCCAGGCCCCGCGCACCGCCCGCGGGGCTCACTATACGCAGGAACTGAACCTGGAGCGCATGTTCCAGGACGTGGCGGACTACGTGCATGAGGCCGCGACCGCGTCCCAGGTGCGGCATCTGCTTGACCGTGCAATGCGGGTCGCCCTGGGGCGCAACGGCGTCAGCGTGCTGATCCTTCCGGGCGACCTGCAGGAACTTCCCTACGAAGACCCGCCCCACCGGCATGGCTCGGTACTGTCCGGGATCGGCTACACCAAGCCGCACGTGGTACCCCACGAAGCTGACCTGCGCCGCGCCGCCGAGCTGCTCAACGCCGGCAGCAAGGTGGCGCTCCTGGTCGGCGCCGGCGCGCTGCAGGCAACCGACGAAGTGATCGCCGTGGCGGACCGCCTGCAGGCCGGCGCCGCCAAAGCCCTGCTGGGCAAGGCGGCCCTGCCCGACCACTTGCCCTGGGTTACCGGCGCGATCGGCATCCTCGGCACCCAGGCCAGTTGGGACCTGATGAGCCACTG
>CBFGOU010000055.1:0-14019 GCA_965650445.1 uncultured Oxalobacteraceae bacterium
TGGCCACCCTGGTAGCGTTCATGCACTGCCTCGAAGCGTCGGCCCAAGATGACGCGCTGGAAGTGCTGGAAGTCATCCTCCGGGAGCTGTTTGGCGACGCCGTGAAGGCCGATAAAAAGTCGCGCCTGCGCTCGCTCAAAGACCTGGACGAAGCGGCGGCCACCCTCGCCAACGCCTGTCAAATGCTGCTGGAAGATACCGTGCCGGATGCCGAGCTGCGCACACAGTTGTTCGCGCAGATTTCGCCTGAAGCGCTCGCGCTGGCCCTCGCCGGCGTCAACAAACTGATTCGGCCAACCGACAACGTGTATTACCAGGAACTGGACGCCAAGTACAAGACCGTGCGCCGCTTCCTGCCTGCGCTGGCCGAGCACATTCACTTTGGCGCGAACGCCGCTGGCGAGCCGTTCATCGCCGCCTTCGCTTGGCTTCGCGCAAACATAACGGCGAAGAGGCCCGGCAACGACGCGCCGCGCGAAATCATCAGCAAGCCCTGGCAACGTCATGTGCTGCGCGAGGATGACGCCATCGACTTCCACGCTTACACTTTCTGCGTTTTGTCCGAATTGCGTACCGCGCTGCGCCGGCGCGACGTGTTCGTGGCCCCGAGTTGGCGGTACGCCGATCCGCGCGCCGGCCTGCTCGACAGCGCTGAATGGGAATCCACGCGCCCGATCATTTGCCGCACGCTGGGCCTGTCGGCAGTGCCGGGGCCGACATTGATGGCCCTTGCCAATGAACTGGACCGCACCTACCAGGCTGTCTCCGCCAGGTTGCCCGACAATCCGGCCGTGCGGTTCGAGAAGGTGGGCGACAAACAAGAGCTGGTGCTCAGCCCATTGGACAAAATGGATGAACCGGCATCGCTGATCGCGCTGCGCGCCAAGGTCATGGGCATGCTGCCGCGTGTCGATTTGCCGGAACTGATCTTGGAGATTGCGGCCCGCACGCGCTTTACGGAGGCCTTTACTCACATATCGGAGCGCACTGCGCGCGCTTCCGATCTGCATGTGAGCATCTGCGCGGTGCTGATGGCCGAGGCGTGCAATACGGGGCCAGAGCCGCTGATTCGCAGCGATGTGCCGGCGCTCAAGCGCGACAGGTTGTCATGGGTGGACCAGAACTATCTGCGCGACGACACCATCACTGCGGCGAACACCATGCTGGTCGCCGCGCAGAGCCGTTCGACGCTGGCCAGCGTGTGGGGCGGCGGCGAGGTCGCGTCGGCCGACGGGATGCGCTTCGTGGTGCCGGTGCGCTCGGTGCATTCCGGGCCGAATCCGAAATACTTCGGCGTCGGGCGCGGCGTGACCTGGTACAACCTGATATCGAACCAGTTTTCCGGACTGAACGACATCACGGTGCCGGGCACGCTACGCGACAGCCTGGTCCTGCTAGCCGTCGTCCTGGAACAGCAGACCGACCTTCAGCCGACTCAGATCATGACGGACACGGGCGCGTACAGCGACGTGGTTTTCGGCCTGTTCCGCCTGCTTGGATACCGATTCAGTCCGCGCCTGGCCGATGTCGGCGGCACGCGTTTCTGGCGAATCGATACCAAAGCCGACTATGGACTGCTCAATTCTGTATCCGGGCACAATATCAGCCTACAGAAGATCGAGCCGCATTAGGACGACATGCTGCGCCTGGCCGGTTCGCTCAAGCTCGGCCGGATTTCTGCCGCCGGCATCATGCGCACGCTCCAGGTCGGCGAGCGCCCGACCAGGCTGGCCCAAGCCATCGCCGAGTTCGGCCGCATCGACAAGACGCTGCACACGCTGACCTACATCGATGACGAAGCCAAGCGCCGGAGCACGCTGACTCAGCTCAACCGTGGCGGGGGGCGGCACAGCGTCGCCCGCGCCGTCTTCCACGGCAAGCGAGGCGAGTTGCGGCAGCACTACCGCGAGGGGCAGGAAGACCACCCAGCTCGGTGCGCTCGGCCTGGTGCTCAACATGATCGTGCTGTGGCACACCAGCTACATGGAAGCCGCATTGAACCAACTGCGGGCGGATGGTTTCGAGGTAAGAGATGAAGACATGGCCAGGCTGTCGCCGCTGCTGCATGAGCACATCAACATGCTGGGCCGGTATTCGTTTTCGGTGCCGGATTCGGTGGCCAAGGGCGAGTTACGTCCGTTGCGTAACCCAGCGAACGATGAATAGTCCCGCGAACCTGGCTTAACCGTGTTTTACGTTCCACTGCACCTCAGACCCCATATACTGGCACCATGGATACTGGGATCGTAGACAAGGACGAGAAAATTATTGCGCGCTGCGCTGCGCTTGGTTTGTCGCGGCCACAGGCGCAGGCGCTGGCGGAGGCCGGGCCATTTCCATCAAATCTACTGTACGTGCTGGGCTTACATTCGGACACGCTCGCGTCTTTACCGCCAAAAAACTGGCTGGGGCTGGCCGGGCAAACGGCCAGCGTCAGCTACAAGGGCACACTTACGCCTGAATCCCTTCTAGGTGTCTTGGTAACGGGACAGGTGCCCGTCCTGTTCGCGGCGCATATCAGCTGTTTTCTTGAAGAGGCGCCCATGCGAATTGTCGTGCTAGCCATCGAGCAGGCCGCCCAGCAAAGTGGAATGCCGATCTCGGAGATTTGGGCCAACGTGCGAGCGTTGGGAGGACAACGACTGGCGCAGGCAATGTACGCCCCGATCCAGATTAGGTCGTAAAAAGCTCTATAAGTCGGTCTTAAATCCGATCTCGCACTCTTTGTCGGAGGATAGGTTTGCGCCGGGTACGACTTGGCGTGCCGAAGCATTCCAGATGGCCCGCAGCCCCAGCTTCGATGGATGCAGGGTTTCCGGTAGCAGTGGTTATTTGCGGGCCAAATCGATATCTGGGGCGAACAATGCAAGCTCAAGATCCTCCTTAGAAGGAACATGATCAATAATTAATATCTTATTCAGAACCCGATGTGCTAGGGATAACGTATCTAACCATGCGTCCGTAGAGGGGGCCTTAACACCGTGCGCAATTGTCGATCTGACATCATAAAGCTTCATGATTTTCTTCTGCAAGTTCAGGCGCTCGCTTCCTGCATCTTCAAGAAATGTCGCCATGTTTGCTGAGACGCGAAAACGCAATTCTTGCTTCCCAGGTGAAAAGAGATGCTCAAATGCTCCCCAAATTGCTAAGGTGGCGACGGCCCTCGTCGGCATGGCGCCAGCTCCATCCAGTGCCTGAAATGCATCATTAAAAGCAGGATGCTTGGACATCAATTTTCCGCCTGATAACCAAATTCCCTGCAGCCATTGCAGGTCCTCTGGCGAAAATTCCTCAATGCTTTCTGCCGCAGGCAGTTGACGCGGAACGACCTCGATAGGAAAAGCTTCAGCCACCTTCCAATTGTCTGCGATTTCGGAGAAGGTCCGATCAGAGATTACGGGCAATTGCGCTCGATGGGCGCCGCGCAGCCGCATTAGCGCGGTTAGCCACCAAAGAGTATTCAGGCGATCAAAAAAACCGTTCATTTCAAATGACGATGGGATAAATATTTCGACTTGAATTTGAAGGTTTATGCCGCCACTAACTGCACTCATTTTTCCGAAACCGCCTCCGGAGTCTGATGGTGGTAGTTTCACCATGAAAGGAGCAATAAACTCTGCAGAGGTTCTTCTCAGGACAATGCCGTGCCCTAATTCGAACTCATCTACGCTAAGCCTTACGCCCGCGACTCCACCAAACATCGCATCATTTTTAGGGTTCACGAGCTTGCGCCTCCTGCATTGCGGCAAACGTCTCGGTAACCAGTTGTAGCACCATCCACCAAGCGTATAGGGCGTACGGGGATGAACACAGCTCATCATCGGCCAAGCCGTGCGCGACGTCATTGCGCAGATTTGAGCCGGCGCGATCGCACATGATCGCGTGAATCGCCAGCGTGAGGCCGTCCCCGAATTCATCAGCCATTTCCTTCCGGGCGACCAACGAAGCCAAGGCAATTTCCATGTCTAAGCCGTCTGGCCGATGCTCTGCGGTGAACGCGCCGCCAGCACGCAGGACCTGGCGCACCATGTGCTCGAACTGTGGCATCAGGATATGTATTGCCTGGACCATATCGCCACAAAAGCCGGCATGCAGCCCCTTGCCGACGATGCCCGCTCGATCGGAGGGCACCACAGGCGAGCGTTCAGCAATCGCTGTGAAGTCGGCCAGCCGATACGCGTGTTCATTGCGTATGTGGTCCAGAGCCGGCGCTAATGAGCTGACCGCTACGAACCCAGCGTTTGTGCGGAACAGAGCCCGCGCCTTTTCCTCGACCTGGACATCCCAGCCGGCCCGAGGGCCAGTGTTGGCGACCTGACGGCCATCACCTGCCATCACCGCGGCATCGATCAACGCCGAAAGCGGATGCGCCCGCATCGTTGCCTCGGCTTCGGCCTTCAGCGCTTCGACGTCTGGCGGACTATCGAGCCCACAGAACGCCAGCAGCGCGTCGAGCGCGGTCCTTCCGTTGACATGATCGATCGACGCTTTGACGATGTCAGTTACGTCCATGCGCGGCCCTTTGATCGAGACCATTTCGCCCAGCATTGCATGTCCTGCCACCTCACGCTTACGCCGCAGGGTCTCCATCGCCGCGTCCACGTCGAGACGCTGTCGCGAGCGCGCTGGCACGCGGCGGTACGCGTCAATCGCCTTCGTCAGCCAGGTATGCTGCACCATCGCCCCGTCACCTTGCTCGGCTTGCAGTGCAATCGCGCTAGCGGCCATAGCGAGCATAGTGTCCTGCCGCTCGTCGTCCCGAGCCCACTGGTACCACTCGGCCGCAGCGCCGAAATAGGATTCAGCGTGAAATGTGCGCGCCATATCGAAATGCCGTCGTCCGATACTCTCCAGCTGCTCAGCGACATCGCGCACACGGCCGCCCGCTCGCTTCTCGGCCAGCAGAGGCTTCACGAAATGCAGCGGCTCGTACCCTTCGGAGCTGGCCGCGCTGAAAAAAGCGTTTAGCACGGCGCGCTCGATCCTATCGAGCTCGTCCGCTGCACGGATCTGCTTGGCCAGTTGCAGCGCGCGGTGCCAGCACGCACCGTCGCCATAGTGCCAGGTGTTGAAAGTTATCGGACGGTTGCTGTAGGCATCGATCGCCATCTGCGGAAAGCGAACGCCTCGCTTGCGCTCGCGTAGCCACACCAGGTCTGCCACACGGCCGCGAAGCGCTGGCTGGGCGATATTGTCGGCAACTTGAGCTAGCGCGTCGATATCGCTGGCAGTCAGGTGCTCTGGCGACATACTGCCGGTGCCGTCGTTCCATACCATGCGTGGCCGAAATAGCACCGTGGGCTCTTCGGGGACCAGCATCATTGTGCACACGTTCGCCAGCAGCGCGATTGCGCGAGCTGCAGCCCCGTCGAGGCCATCTTTGGCGGCCCATAGTATTGGCTGCAGGCCATGGCAGTCTGCATCTGGATGGGCGGCCAGAAGTGCATCAAGGTCGGCAGCCTCGAAATCGGCTAGCGTAAGCGGCGGCAAGCCGGCTGCCTGAGTATCGGCGGCGGAATCTGTCATGGCGGTAGGATGGTGTCAAAAACACTATCCTACCGTTATTTCCCCTTGGCAAACCACTAAAATACTTCTGGTAATTGAGAAAGGTGAATGTTTATGGGGCACTTGGTGTGCGTTGACTGTTTAACAGGCAAGCGGCCGCACGCAGGCGAACGTCACCTATCCCTGGACATGGCACGCCGGCAGTAGTCGCGCGATGTTGAGCGCGTCGGCAAGGGCGCGGTGATGCTCGCCTTCCAAGCTCAGTCCGGCTATCTGCAACGCCTTGGCCATCCCAACCTGTTTAATTTTGCGGACCTTTGCAAAGCGCGCTTTGAGGTTTTGGTGGGGCAACGCTACTAAGGGAGCAGCGATGCCGTGACGTGTCGATTCGCGCTCGATTTGATTGCAGTCGAAGGCTCCCCACGACCCCCACCAACTGGCAGGTTGCTGATAACGTCGGGCGAAGTCTGCTAGTTGAGCAGCAACGTAGGGCCAGCCTGGCGCGCTGTCGATGCTCATCTGATCGATATGGGTCAGCTCCATACAGAAAGCAGTCAACTGCGGCCGCAGCGGCCGAACAAAGGACTGAAAGCGATCTAGAATCTCGCCCGTTGGAGACACCCAAACCGCGCCGACCTCGATCACTTCCATCTGCTCAGGTGAAATATGCTCGCCGCACGTCGCTTCCAGGTCAATGACGAGCACCCTAGTCGATTGCTCGAACCAATTGAAAGGCTCAGTCTCCAACGTCGAGGTTCCTCACGAACAACTCGAATGCGCTAACGCAGACTGGCCCGGCGGCGGCGAGTCGCCGCCGTTCCTCGGCGATTACAGTCGGTAGGCGGCCTGCGTCGCGGTATGCCGAAGCTACGGAATCGACGGATGCCTGCAAGGCCGCATAGATGCGTTTGAACGCGCGCGACTCGGCAAGTTCCATGCGAGGGGCAACTTCGATGATTAGATCTTCTACGATAGGTTTGGAGACGAGTGATTGGGTTGATAAAATTGCGGTAGCCATGGGACCTCCAGTCAGGTTCTAAGGTTAGGTGAATCCAACGGCGGCAACCGGTGGATTCGCCGATTTGTCGGTGCTGCTATTGCGCAGCACCTGACGGTCTAAGTTAACAGTATTTGTTCCGGTTTACAACTAATCTGGGTCACTTTGTCTCTTCGGAAGCGCTAGATGCGTCAATGTGACTCGGTCGGGGCCTCATCTCGCGTCATAATGACTTGTCTCTGCGCTGTACTGGGTCACATTGACGCTTATAGCGGCCGTAAAAGCGTCAATGTGACCCAGTTTCCCCATGGGGCTCATCAGTGCCTAGGTCGTACTGATTTGCTTGGGAGCGCTTTTCTAGTGGCCTTTATGGCTCTCGCCGCATTCACTGCCGAAGGGGCCAACCCGCCAGATCCTGATGCCATTTGGGCTTGGCCATACAAACGCTTGGTCTCGTCTACCGTGTGTCCCAAGGCAATCGAAACATCTTCTTCGGAAAGATTCCGCTTAAATTCACTTGCGGCCTGGTGGCGTAGGCTATACGGGGTAATTTCAGAATTTCGACGGGGCCACAATTTTTTCCCAACCCGACGTACTGCCGAGGTGAAATTAACTTTGCTTTCGGTAATAGCAAGGAGTGCTTCTTCCCCAAATTCACTGAATATTTCATTGTGAAGTAATCTAACTATTTGATCGCTTTCATCAGTGATTTGATAATGAATCTCTCGCCACGGTTGGCCCTGATGCTCCTTAACTTTCGCACCCTCAATTCGAAATGCGATGCTCGTAGAAGTAGTCCGAATCTCTATTCCTTTCTGAAGTTCAGCGGGGCGGCATCCTGTTACGGCCGCGATCATGAAATCAGTTCTGTATTTACTATTCTCAAATTCCACCAACATTTGTTCGCGCCAGTTAGCAGGGAGGCCGCGCAAATCTTGTCGCTTCGAATGACGCTTTGCAGGTTCTAAAATGGGACAAAAACCGCGATTGGCTTCGACAAGCTCATTCAATTCGATTAGATTTTTGATGGACGAGACCGTCGCAATCCATTCCATCGTATTCCCAATTTTCTGTTGGATATCCTGGGCGGGTACGAGTCGATCTAAAGATGATTTTATATAGTGACGCAAGGCCGCTAGTCGTCGATGATAAGTTCGTTTGGATTGGGTGCTGGTGGTCATTGCATCCCAAAGTTGGGTTGCTGACTTTGTACTGTGTTTTGTGATCAGTCGTTGGATTTCGCGCTCATACCCGGTAAGTGTGGTCGCAGATGCCAAACTGGGTTGCAGCATCTTCATAAGCTCCCGTCCTGACTTTACGATCACGTAAAGGCCTTCTTTAGCGCTCGGATCCATCTTTTTTGGTGCTCTCAGTTCTCAACTAGTTTGCGGATGGGCACTTCTCGCTACGCTCACCGAAAGGCCGGTCAGTGCCCACATTCTCTGTGCTATGAAGCATACCACAGAGAATGTGTTTGTTGCGAGCACAGAGAATGTCTTGCATCCGAGCGCATTGGCGGTATAATTGTTGAGCGGAAATTGGTAAACTGATGGCACACATTTTTTTGTTGTCTGACCTGAGAGGGGGGCTGTCGTCATGTCAAATAATTTGTTGCAGGGAAATCCATACGCCTTTGCGTTCGAGCGTCAGGCGCGTAATAGGGATAATGCCGAATGGGCAGCGGAATGCAAAGCTTTGAAGGATTGTTTATTAAATTCGGAAGTGGAGCGGGAGGTGGCGGTAGCATACGTTACGGCGCTGCGACACGCTCTCAAAGATATTATGCCGAGTCATCGTCTTCTAGACGATAAAACTGCCATAGCAATGTTTGAACAATTTCGATCAGCTGCTTACGCAAAGCGGTCGAACAATTCGGACAATGAACCTAGAAAGTCGGTGCGGCCATGAGATTATTGATTTTTTCGGTTTTATTAATTATTTCTAAGGTTGTTATCGCAGATCCCGCACCATTCGCCAAACCAGAGGCAAATATTTCGAATTCGAATCCTTGTCCAACGAATGATGCTGTTTGCGCTGCGAAGAAGCTAAAGGAATTGCAAGAGGCTGCAGCGGACCACGAAAAGAATATGGAAGAATTGAAATTGCGTGGGTTAGTAAAGTAATCTCTCGGCTTTCAATTAACAATTGATTTTTGTTTGGGGTTATTTAATGGATGATCAAGATATTATTGTTCACACTGTGAATTTTGAAGTTCAGAACTCTTGGGCACGGTACCATACGCTCTCGAGGCAGTTTTTTGATATGGCTCGTGATTCCGTTACCGAATATTTTGATGTAATGGCAGATCCGGCTCTCGCACTGACTGGAGATGAAGATTTCGAGTTACGCGATCACGCGAGAACGCGGCTCCTTCGATCATGTATTAATACAATCGTATTCTCTGCGATGGGGTGCGAGGCTGCAATCTACGATTTGGCGGCCATTCATCTGACAGACAAGTACGCTACGTCTGTTCTGGACAAGTTGGACCTGGTTGCTAAGTGGACCATTGTGCCTCAGCTCATTTGTGGCTCAGCCCTTCAACCACACGGTCCGTCCATCAATGCATTAAGGACTATGGTCCGTGCGCGAAATCGGCTGGTGCACCACAAATCACGCCCGGCAGATTTGGAGCCGGAAAAGTTTCCAGAATTCCTGAAGCAGGCTGCAAGCGAGAGCGCCGCTTTGGAGAGCGACTGCGTAACTAGCTTCCAAGCTGTCATCCTTTTGTCTCTCGAGCTGAATCGTGTCTTGCGAACCTTTACCGGGGTTATGCCTTCCTTCCAAGAGCATCCCAGTGGCTACCCTGATGAAAAGTATTCTCCCGACGTTTTGAAGCTCGTGCATCGGTGCCGCGAGATCGACGCAAAGAATGCTGCCGTTCCGCGTCGTGATATTTACAGCAGCTGGAGAGCGCCTTAATCGACCGGCTTACCAGAATCGCCATGCCGGCCGTGCCTTGCCAGGTTTCTTGATCTGGTCGCTCCACAGCGACGCAATGGCCTCCGCACATGTTTCCGCAGACGAGCTGGAGGGAGCCAGTTGACTGCTGATCTGCAGGGCTTTCTGAATTGCGCGTGGCCACCTAGACTCTGGTTCGTCACCTACGTCGTAAAGGGATAGGCCAGCGATTAGCGGGTCATCGCTGCGGCCGCGCAGATGACCCTCCGCTCGTCGCAACAAGACCGCGTTCATTGCAGCGAACGGCCAATTGTGACCGGCGAGCCGCGGGTCTGCGCGCACAATCAAAACGTGGCTAAGTTCATGAAGGTAGAGCTTCAGTAGCCGGCGGGGTGAGTCCCAGGATTCCTGATGTATGTGTATAACCATATCCGGGTCTACCGAAGGCCGCCAGCACCACGCCGGATAGTACTCGCCGCCGGGAAGTTCGTCCGTGAAGACCACTTTGGATTGCGACTCAAGCTGAAGATGCTGGGCAAGTTTGGCGTTGAGGATGTCGCGTGCTTGAGATGGCGTGGCGGAGCAGCCCTGGGAAGTGATTTCGATGCCCATGGGTCGTCTCGTTTAAGTAGCTACTGCCTCTGAGTTTAGACTCAACAAGTCCTTCATGAATCCAGCCAGAGCCACACGGACCATTTTGCTTTGTATCCCCGATTTTTTAAAAATGGCGTGCGTTGCTGGACTACTTGCAGCCAGGTGCGCGCCGAGGGCAGTCATGATTTCATCTTGTCTTTCAGGGGGAAGCGAAGCGAATGTTTCTTCGACGCGCGCTTGCTCGACTGCGACCTCTTGCGCGGCGCGTGCTTTCTGCGCTACCAGGCGCTGGCGCTCTTGCTCGCTGCTGCGCGCGTCAGCTTGTGCCGACTGCCATGCCGCAAGGGCCTGATAGTCTGCTTGGTTCGCGCCGCTAGTGGAAATTCGCGTCCTTACTTTATGGCGAAACGCGGATTCATTCTTGATGACCTTCACCCGTGCCGTCGTCCATACCGCAGCGTCCACTAATAATTCCAAATCGAGACATTCCCCACCACCACCATCACCACCATCCCCGATGGGGTTAGGGGTGGAGGTAGAAATGGAAGTAGTGGTAACGGTAAGGTTACTGCCTGGCCCTTGGATAGGGCTGGCAAGCCCCTTTGAAGCCCCTTCAAATGGGCTTCCGAGGGACTCAAGTGTACCGTCCTCATCGTTGGCTTCAAGCCATTCAAGTATCGCTTCTGCCCACTGCTCCGGTACTTTACTGAGTTCCGCCCGCGCTTTGCCAGAGACGTTTCCGGCGAATGCGCCACGGAACTTGTTATGTTTCCACCATTCTTTCACCCAGACCCACCCTGTGGCTTCATCAATGACAATAGAACCTTTTTTGACCAGGTCGCGGGCAACGCTCAGCAACTGGGGCTCGGTCCAACCGGGGCCGGAACCAAGGCTCCGCCATTGCGTGCGGTAGACGCCGATAACGTTACTGTCGTTGTTCGTCAAAAAAAGCAACAAAGCTAGACGTTGTTCGCTGGTGAGGTCGCTAAGATCTGGATCAGTCCAATAGTTCTCAGAGAGCATGCGGTAGCGCCCCATTAACGTTCACCTTTCGTTGAAATTCTCGAGTCCGTTGCAGGCGCACGTCGTGCCCAGGCACGAATTTGACCAAGGTGCCAGCGCAGGCGGCGTAGCCCCGGCAACGGCGCAGGGAAGTTCTTAATCCGCCGTTGCTGAATCGTGGTCTGGGCAAAACCTGTAAGAGCTGCTGCCTCTTCCACGCCGATAAGCACGTCATCTTCCAGTTTCGACAACTGCTCCAGCAAATTCCAATTTCGCGCCATTTCTAGCTCCCGATAAGTTAATTTAAGACGAAACAATGTTGCTGAATGTACTGCTTACAGGCAAAATTAAGGGCGGACAATTATTGAGGGTGTATGGAATCATTTGGCGCAGATCGTGGGGCAGTAATTGCAGTGCTGCGTGACTGGCGGGATCGTGCCGTGGAAAAGCCGCGTGCGATGCTGCCAGTTGAGATGACGACTTCCACGCTTCGCTATGTAAGGCAGACAGCCTGCCGTCGCGCAGGCCGATTGGACTGCGCTGCTTGGAAAGGGGGAGAGCGGTCCACCACGGTTGGAGAGTATCCATGCGTTGGCTGTGCGGATCCGGCTGTTCCCATGGCAGCATTCTCACGCGCTCTGTTCGGCGTTGTGCGGGACTCGGACAAAGAAGATGACGAGCGCGTGCTGCGGCGCTGGATTCAAGGTGGTGCCATGAGCCCCAACGACTATCGGTCAGTCGTGGCGAATGCTTGGATGAGTGGATGGCTCAGCATGTCGCAGGCCGCATCACTCTACAATCGGTGCCTGGAGGTTGAGGCGTCCGGATCTGCGCTTCGGCGTTTTTTGAAGCGGTTACGTGAGCGAAAATCATTCCGTGAGTCCGGCGTAATTACCGATGAACCTGGCGCGTTGGCGTCAATGATTGCGAGCGAGAAGGCTGCTTTGTTCGAATCTGATCGGGTACGAGCGGAAGCCGCGATTAGGCGTTCGCCGAACTTGGATCCAGAAATCCGCAGCTGGGCACTTGCCACAAATTTGCCACCAAATGACGGATAAGATAGACTAAGCCAAGGTGTCAAATTACAAGATAAGCTATTGAATTTTTGAGGAAAATTCTCCTGCGTTTTTTTAACCCTAGGCAAGTTTTCCGATTCACACTGCAGGGGTCGCAAGTTCGAAACTTGCACTTCCCACCAAGAATACGTATGAAATCAAAGGCTTGTGAGATTCGCTCACAGGCCTTTTTTGCATTGTACGAAAAAAGTACGAAAAACCGTGCCTGAACGTTGGCGAACACTTCTGGACACTCAAGTAGTGCCGGCATAGGCGGTGGGAAGGGAATGGCCACAAGGATTTCCCCGAAGCATCGCGGGATCAATATCGGTTTCGGCAAGTTTGTCGAGCAGGTCCATGGTTGAGCAGTGTAGCGGGCATGGGCAACGTTTACAAACGAAACAGTTTCCGTCGTCACAACCGCCACTGCGCCGGTGCCGGCGCCGACAGGCGCTGCCAATCCACGCCAGCTACCCGCCACTGCCATTGTTCAGCGCTCATCTGCCAGCAGGGCTCGTCTGCCTGCGGCCAGATGAACTGGCCACGATGCAGGCGCCGCAAGCACATCCAGACACCGGTGCCGTCCCAGCACACCAGCTTCAGGCGCGTGCGGCGCCGGTTGGCAAACACATAGGCCGTGCCGTCGCACGGTGGACGGCCCAGCGCCTGCTGCACATGCAGCGACAGCCCGTCGATACCGGTGCGCATATCCACCGCTGCCGTCGCCAGCCAGATCGCATCGGCTGACAGCTCCATCACAAGGCGCGCATCAATTCGGCAAGCCAGCTGGCCGGCACATCGCCCGGCAAGCTCAACGTCCATCCGTGCTCGCTGCGCACAGTGATTGCGGACGGTCCCTGGACCTTTGGCGTTACCCGCACTGGCAGCAATGCAGGCAGGGTCTGCGCGCCAGCCAGGCGCCGCACCCAATAGCCAACCTGGCGCACAGGGAAGCCGTGTTCAATCGCATATGCCCGCTGCGATAGGCCACTGGCTTGCCACTGCGCGACGCGCTCTTTCCAGACCTTCTCCCGTTCCGTGTTCGTCACCATCTCCCTCCTGAAAATCGAAAGGCATAGTGTGGCCGTGACGATCAGAAAATCATAGGGCGCGCGGCTGGACGCTTACCAGACGCTTACCCCGGAGCCGAAATGATGACCTTTCTGGCGCCGCCCTTCAGGTGGGCCGGAGCTTTTTCTTTGGTGGTGGAAAAGCCGGTGCCAATGGACGAGTTGTTGCAGCGGAGCGCGTGAACCGTTCGACTAAGCCGAATAGTCGAATGCCACTTTTTTGTCGGCCGGTTCCGCTGCTTCCTGCTTGAAATAGGGAGCCAGTTTCGCCTTGATTTCGTCGTCGTCGATATCTTCTAAAATCGACTTTCCCGATGAGTTCGTCCACGGGGAGCGCAGCACGATGAACCGAAACTCGCCGGATAGAATTTTAGAATCGATCAAGCTCAAGCCGGCTTCGAAGGCGGTGATCAGCTTGGCACGTTCGGCTGCTAGCGCGGCTGGATCAATCCGACTGCTCATAGCCTGATCCACCGACCTATCCAGTGACGAGGGAGGAAAAATTCGAACCGGTAACTGCATGCTACTGTTGGACTGGACGATTGCAGCGCTTACGTCCACGTGGGCAAAGCCTGGCGCACCCGAACCGGCGCCCTGGCTGCTGACAAGCTGAACTTCGAAAGTGGTATCGGCTAAGCGGCTTCGCTTGCTTGAATTTTTTCCCGGAACACTAGGCACCAAGCCCGATGCGCCCAGGTGCTCCGAGTCTGCCATCGCAGCGGGGGCCAGGCCGGGCGCGGCAATATTCAACACTGCTGGATTGAGCACAGGCCGGCGGCGAGCGATCACGGCTTCCCAGTGGAATGCATTGGTGCACAAAATGTGGTGCAATGCAGAAGGGGCGCCTTCGTTCGCCACGACCAGGTCGGTCCAGGTTGCGCTACCTAGTTGAACG
>CBFGOU010000056.1:0-13932 GCA_965650445.1 uncultured Oxalobacteraceae bacterium
CTCAAGGCCGGCGCCAGCAACCTGCAGATCGTCTTGACGGTCCTGTTCGGCGTGCTGGCCGTGATGCTGATGATCGAAGGCATCCGCAACGGCCCCGTGGCGCGCGACAAGACCATCGCCATGATGATCATCTTCGCCTTCAATATCCTGTTCTGGATGTTCTTCGAACAGGCCGGCAGCTCCTTCACCTTCCTGGCCGATAACATCGTCAACCGCGCCGGCGCGCTCGGGATGGAGGTGTTCCCGGTGGCCTGGTTCCAGAGCGTGAACTCGATCGCCATCATCGTGTGCGCACCCATCATCGCCTGGATCTGGGTGCTGCTGGGACGGCGCAATGTCAACCCGTCGATCCCGCGCAAGTTCGGCCTGGGCCTGCTGTTCAACGGCGCCGCCTTCGGCCTGCTGATGTACGCGCTGACCTTCCTGGTCGACCCGGCCACCAGCAAGATCCCGTTCTGGACCCTGTTCGCGGTCTACTGGATCCAGTCGGTCGGCGAGCTGTGCCTGTCGCCGATCGGCCTGTCGATGGTCACCAAGCTGGCCCCCACCCGCCTGGTCGGCCTGGGCATGGGCGGCTGGTTCCTGTCGACCGGCATCGGCAACAACCTGTCGGGCATCTTCGCCAGTTTCGTCAGCGGCGAGAAAGGCATGTCGGTGCCGTCGGCGCTGCACGGCTACACCCTGGGCTTCTGGTCGCTGGTGATCGGCGGCGCGCTGCTGTTCCTGATCGCTCCACTGATCCAGAAGCTTATGCACGGCGTGAAGTAAGCCTTCGCGCGGCGGGCTAGTGCTGATCCATCGCCCGCCGCATGTCGTCGAACTCCACCACCAGCCAGGCGCGAAAGCGCTGCACCTTCGGCATGTTCTCCTTGCTGCGATTGACCAGGAAGCGGTAGCCGCTGCCGAACGGCGCGCTGCGGCAGTCGATCTTCCTGAGCGAGCCTTTCAGGATGTCCTGGAAGGCGATCCCGTACGCCACCAGCGCGATGCCCTGCCCCGCCACCGCCGCCTGCGCCAGCACGCCCCAGTGGCTGTAGCCGCGCGAGAAATCGTAATTGCCGTCCAGCGCGCGGTTCTCGTTTAACAGCTGCAGCCACGATTCGGTTGAATTCTCGTACAGCAGCGGGAAGCGCGGCAGGTCGGCCAGCGTCAGCTCGCTCTGGCCGGGCGCCAGCAGCTCGGGGCTGTAGACCGCGATCAGGCGCTCGCGAAACAGCAGCTTCGGGTCGCCCTCGGCCACCGGTCCGTAACGTACCGCCACGTCGGTGCTGTCGTCTTCCAGATCGACCGGCGCGTCGTTCGAATCGAGCCGGATATCGAGCTCGGGATACAGCTTGGTGAAGCGGTGCATGCGTGGCACCAGCCATTTGATGGCGAACGAATGGGTGGTCGAGATACGCAGGATGGTCTCCTCGTCGCCGCCCTGCAGGGCGCCCACCTTGGCGCGCAGTTCGGCCAGCAGGCGCGCCACCACCACCGCCAGCTCCTGGCCTTTTTCCGTCAGGGTGATGTGGCGCGGATGGCGGATGAACAGCGCGAAGCCGACACTTTCTTCCAGGTGCTTGACCTGCTGGCTGATCGCCGCCGGGGTCTTGTGCAACTCCTTGGCCGCCACCTTGAAACTGCCCCAGCGCGCCGCGCAGTCGAAATCGATCAACCCGGAGAGGCTGCGCAGAGGCTTCAACAGGCCTCCATGCATAAGCTTTTCTTATTCATGGCGTCAATTTTTCTCGTTTGATGAATCCTGTCATCGAGCAGAAAATATAACGCAATTGACAAGGGAATGCCATGACCAAGAAAATTTTGCTTATCGGTGGAACGCGCTATGTCGGCAAGCTGCTCGTGCAGCGCCTCGTCAACGCCGGCCATGACGTCACCATCGCCACGCGCGGCAATGCGCCCGATCCCTTCGGCACGCGCATCCGCCGGGTGCGGGTCGACCGCCGCAACGAGCCGGCCATGCAGGCGGCCTTTGCCGGCAGCGACTGGGACATCATTTACGACCAGGTGTGTTCCAGCCCGCTGGACGCGGCCATCTCGGTGCGCGTCTTCAAGGGCAAGGTGCGGCGCTACGTGATGACCTCGACCATCGACGTCTACCGCACCCTGCCCGGCCAGCGCGCGCCGTTTGCCGAAGCGGGCCTGGCGGTGATGGCGCACACCATCGACACCGCCTACCCGTGGGCCGATCCGAAGCACGCGGTGGAGAGCTACATCAGCGGCAAACAGCAGGCCGAAGCCTATCTGTACCGCGACGGCTCGCTGCCGCTGGTGACGGTGCGGCTGGGGCATGTACTGGGCGGGCCGGAAGACTTTACCGAGCGCCTCGCCCACTACGTCGACATGGCGCGCCTGCATGCGCCGCTGCGCTATTCGAATGCGGCGGCGGCCAGCTCCTTCACCAGCGCCCCGCGCGCCGGCGACTTTCTGCTGTGGGCCGGCGCCCAGCAGTTCACCGGCCCGGTCAATGCCGCCTGCGACGGCGCCCTGTCCGCGTTCGACATCTACCAGCGCATCGGCGTGCTGGTAGGCGAACCGGTCAACACGGTGCCGGTGGCCCCGCCCGCCTTGCCGGGCGAGCTCAGTCCGTTCGACTACCCGGCCGCCTGCCGCATGGACACCAGCCGCGCCACCAGCCTTGGCTACCGCTTCGGCCATATCGACGACTGGCTCGACGAGGCGATCCTTCGCCACGATCTGGCCTACGTCTAGGCGTTGCTGTTGTTTCCATGCGTCAATAACTATTTGCGCCGAAAATTGCTCGAGAGTACTATGGGTACATACATATTGGCATTGACAAGGAGTGGCCATGAATCGGAAGCCTTACTGGTCGGCACTGTGCGTACTTGGCTTGCTCGGTGGGTGCGGCGGTGGCGGCGGTGGCGCCACCCCGGACACGGGCACGGCGGCATTGGCCGCCACCGGGACGACCCAAAATGGCCCCATCATGAGCAAGCTGTCGGGCAAGATTGTGGACGCGAACGGCAAACCGGTCGCCGGCGTCACCGTCAGCGCATTCCACCACAACGACCACACCACCTTGACCGCCGTCACCGATGCCAGCGGCGCCTATGCCGTGTCCGGCCTGGACACCGTCAACAATGCCGATTACGCCATCTATGCAAGCAAGGCGGGCCAGGCATTCCTGCCGGCGGTGAGCGACACCGCGGGCGCGGTCGGCCGCCTGGATTTCAACGGCCTCTACCGCACGGTCATCCGTTTCATCGCCATGCCCGCCCACGATGTGGCGAGCGCGAATTTCACGGCGCTCGGCGCGGGCGACAAGGTGGTCAGCCTGCCCCGTACCGGGCAGACGGTCAGTTATGCGGCCGGCGACGACGCCGCGGCGCAAAGCGGAGTCGCCTGGCCCTCGGCGCGCTTCACCGACAACGGCGACGGCACCGTGTCCGACCGCCTCACCGGTCTGGTCTGGCTGAGAAACGCGGGCTGCTTCACGCCGGGAAGCTGGGCGGGCGCCTTGACGGCAGCCAGCCAGCTCGCCAGCGGCGCCTGCGGCTTAAGCGACGGCTCGGCGGCCGGACAATGGCGCATGCCGAACGTGAACGAGCTGGAAAGCCTGATCGACGTGTCGAAAAGCAATCCGGCCGTGGCGGGCGCGCATCCGTTCGCCAATATCAATCTCGGCACGGCCTACTGGTCGTCCACCACCTACACGGCCGGCACCGCCAACGCGATGGCGATCCGCTTCAGCGACGGGCGCTGGATCAACGGCGCCGAGGGCAGCTTCGACAACAACAAGAGCACGGCCAGCAACGCGCTGTGGGCGGTCAGGACCGGCACCGGCGGCGCGGTCAAACTGCTGGCCACCGGCGTCTACAACAGCCAGGGTGGCGGCTCCTTCGGCCCCAACGACGACGCCAGCCTGCAGCTGGGCGTGCGTGCGCCGGCCGAGCGCTTCATCGACAAGGGCGACGGCACGGTGGCCGATACCGCCACCGGCCTGATCTGGCTCAAGCAGGGCGATTGCATCCGGCAGACGTGGGCCGACGCCGTCGCCAGCGTCAACAGCCTGGCAAGCGGCCGCTGCGGCTTGACGGACGGTTCGAGCGCCGGGCAGTGGCGCATGCCGAACCGCAGCGAGATGCTGAGCCTGTCGGACCGCGCCCCCACCTTCCCGCAGGCGTCCTACCTGAACGGGCAATACCAGGCCAGCAGCACGACCACCGGCCCCGTCATCTTCAATAACTTCATCGTCTCCGACTACTACTGGAGTTCCACCACCGACGCCGCCGACATCCTGCAGGCATGGGCGATCTACAGCTGCGATTTCGGTGCCTACAACGTGGCCAAATCCGAACCACACTACGTCCTGGCGGTACGCCAGTAGGCCGCTAGCGGCGCGCTTTCTCGCGCCCGACCAGGTACAGCAGCAGCACCAGCGCGGCGTACGGCAGCGTCGACAGCAGGTCGGCGCTGGCGCCGGCAAAGAACGGGTTGAGCCTGGCCGACAGTTCGGTCATGCTGGCATCGAACGCGGTCATCACCCCGGCGGTGATGGCGATGATGATGCCGGCCAGCGCGCCGCCGGCGATATAGCCCGATGCCAGCAGGGTGCCCGAGCTGCGGTCCCCCGCCGCCTGTTTTTCCTCGGCGTTCAGATTGGCGTAGTGCGCCAGCTTGCCGTTGCGGCGGTCCACCAGCCAGCGGATAAAGCCGCCCACCGCGATCGGCGCGGTCGACACCAGCGGCAGATACACGCCCACCGAAAACGCCAGCGAACTGACGCCCGACATTTCCAGCACCAGCGCGATCATCACGCCGAACAGCACCAGGGTCCACGGCAGCTGCTGGTCAAGGATGCCCTTGATGATGTAGGACATCAGCACCGCCTTGGGCGCGTCGAACTTCTTCACTTCGGTGTGCTCGTCGCCCGGCCGCTTCTTGTGCACGCCGTTGATGCCCGGATCGACCAGGTAGGCCAAAGTGCCGTCTTCGGCCACCAGGTATTTGCCGGCCGGTCCGCCCACGGTGTCGGTCTTCTGCCAGACCTTGTAGCTACGGCTGTCGCTCTTGGCCTGCGGCCCCTGCAGCTGCGCGGTGGCGCTCAGTTTGGAGGGATCGACCTTGAGTCCGGGCGCCACCTGGGCCGCCGGCACGTACACCGTGCCGGCATCGTTCAGCTTGAGCAGGATCGGGCCGAGGATCAGGGCCGAGGCCAGTGCGCCGGCCAGAATCGCGTACTGCTGCAGGCGCGGCGTGGCGCCGACCAGAAAGCCGGTCTTGAGATCCTGCGAGGTGGTGCCGGCATTGCTGGCGGCGATGCAGACGATGGCGCCGACCGACAGCGCGGTCACGTAATACTGGCCGCCGGTCCAGCCCATCACCAGGAAAATCAGGCAGGTAAACAGCAGCGTGGCCACCGCCATCCCGGAAATCGGATTGGAGGACGACCCGACCTCGCCGGTCAGGCGCGACGACACCGTCGAAAACAGAAAGCCGAACACCAGGATCAGCAGCGCGCCGAGCAGGTTCATGTGCAATGGCGTGGCCGCCGTGATGACCGCGATGATCGCCAGGCAGCCCAGCACTACCCACTTGAGCGGGATATCCTGCTCGGTGCGCAGGCCGCTGTCCGCGGCGCCGCCCTTGCCCATGCCCGTCAGCCCGCCCTTCAGGCCGGACCAGATGGTCGGCATCGAGCGCGCCAGGCTGACCAGGCCACCGGCGGCCACCGCGCCCGCGCCGATGTAGAGCACGTAGGCGCCGCGGATATCGTCCGGCCCCATGTCCCGGATCAGCGTGGTGCCGGGCGCCAGCGGCACCGACAGCGAATCGCCGAAAAACTTGATCATCGGGATCAGCAGCAGATACGACAGCACGCCTCCGGCCGCCATGATGGAAGCGATGCGCGGGCCGATGATATAGCCCACGCCCAGCAGTTCGGGCGAAATCTCCGCGCCCACCGAACCGGCCTTGAGCGGCGCCTCGAACACGAAGTTGACGGTATCCTTCCAGCCCTTGAGCGAAATGCTGGCGACCTTGTACAGCAGGCCGATGCCGAAGCCGCCGAAAATGATCCGCGCGCGCATGCCCGCTTCGCGCGCCTCGTCCGAGCCGGCCGCGCGCACTTCGCCGGCGGCGGCACGCGAGGTTTCGGTCGCGGCCGCCTTGAGCACTTCAGCGCAGGCCGTGCCTTCCGGGTACTTGAGCTCGCGGTGCTGCTCGACGATCATGGTGCGGCGCATCGGGATCATCATCAGGATGCCCAACAGGCCGCCCAGCACGCCGACCAGCATCACGCGCGAAATCTCCAGGTCGAAGCCGAGGATCATAATGGCCGGCATGGTCACGCCCAGCCCGAAGGCGATCGACTCGCCGGCCGACCCGGCCGTTTGAGTGATACTGTTTTCCAGGATGGTCGAATCGCGCCCGCCCATCTTTTTGTGCAGCCCGAACAGGGTGATCGCAATGACCGCCACCGGGATCGACGCGCTCACCGTCAGCCCCACCTTGAGCACCAGGTACAGCGAGGAGGCGCCGAACACCATGCCCAGTACCACCCCCATGATGAGCGCGCGCATGGTCATTTCGGGCAGTTGCGCGCTGGCGGGAATATAGGGTTTGACCGCCGTCAGGCTGGGATCGTAAGGCATCGCTGTTTCCTTTTGGGATATGAGGCTGTATTCAGGGCAGGCGTCGTGCCGACTATGGCACAGCTCCGGATAGGACGACGCACAAAATCGATGGATTATAATCGCCCGCAAGAGCCGTCGCGTTGGAACGGCTTCCCCTTGAGAGTACGGTTTTGACAACTACGCGCAGATCCTCGTTTTCCTGGGCCAGGCGGCCTTTTCTCATTCGCGGCTTCATCCTGCTGTTCGTCGCGGCGCTGCTGGCCGGGCTCGGCCTGCTCGGCTATTTCTTCGGGGTGGTCTACCCCAACGTCCCGCCGATCGACGCGGTGACCGACTACCGCCCCAAGATCCCGCTGCGCATCTACACCGCCGACAAGGTGCTGATCGGCGAGTTCGGCGAAGAGCACCGCGATTTCGTGGCCATCGCCCAGGTTCCCGACCTGATGAAAAAAGCCGTGCTGGCCATCGAAGACACGCGCTTTTACGAACACGGCGGCATCGACTGGCGGCGTGCGCTCAGTGCCTTGCGCGCCAACCTGGCCGGTGGCTACCGCCAGGGCGCTTCCACCATCACCATGCAGGTGGCGCGCAATTTCTTCCTCACGCGCGACAAGAAACTGGCCCGCAAAGCCAACGAAATCGCCCTGTCCTACAAGATCGAGTCGGCCCTGTCCAAGGATGAGATCCTGGAGCTGTACATGAACCAGATCTATCTGGGCCGGCGCTCCTACGGCTTCGCCAGCGCCGCCCAGGCTTACTTCGGCAAGAAGCTGAACCAGCTGTCGATCGCCGAAATGGCCATGCTGGCCGGCGTGCCGCAAGACCCGGTACGGCACAACCCGGCGATCAATCCCAAGCGCGCCAAACAGCGCCAGCTGGCGGTGCTGCGGCGCATGCGCGACGTCGGCTACATCACGCCCGCGCAGTACGAGCTTGCCGTGGCCGAGCCGATGCGCATCACCGAGAAGCGCCAGGATTTCGCCGTGCACGCCGAATACGTGGCCGAACTGGCGCGCCAGGCCGTGGTCGAGCAATACAAGGACATCGCCTACACCGCCGGCATCGTGGTCACCACCACCATTCTGAAGCCCGAGCAGGAAGCGGCCTATCAATCGGTGCGCCGCAACGTGCTGGCCTACGACCAGCGCCATGGCTACCGCGGTCCGGAAGCCTTCGTCAACCTGCCGGCCGACGAGGCCGACCGCGAAGAGACCATCGCCCAGGAACTGCGCCGCCGTCCGGTCAGCGACGGCTTGACCCCGGTGATGGTGATCGAGGCCTCGCCCAAGCTGGTCAAGCTCGAAACCCTGGACGGCGACCGCATCGACGTCGGCCCGGCGGGCCTGAAACTGGTGGCCGCGGCGCTGTCGGACAAGGCGCGCGACGCGATTCGCCTGCGCCCCGGCGCCATCGTGCGCATCGCCCAGGACAATCCCAAGTCCGGCTGGTCGATCGTCCAGGTGCCGCTGGTGGCGGCCGGCTTCGTGGCGCTCGACTCCGACACCGGCGCCTACCACGCGCTGGTGGGCGGCTTCGATTTCGGCCTGAACAAGTACAACCATGTCACCCAGGCCTACCGCCAGCCCGGTTCGTCCATGAAGCCGTTCATCTACTCGGCCGCGCTGGAGAAGGGCTACAACCCGGCCACGCGCATCGCCGACACCCCGCTCGACATGCCAGGCGAGAACGCCGGCGCCACCTGGTCGCCCCAGAACGACGACGGTAAATACGATGGCGAAGTGACCATGCGCAACGCGCTGGCGCACTCCAAAAACGTGCCCTCGATCCGCCTGCTGCGCGCCATCGAGGTCGGCTATGCCCACGGCTACATCGGCAGGTTCGGTTTCGAGCCGGCGCGCCAACCGAAGAACATGACCCTGGCGCTGGGCACCGGCGCGGTCACGCCGCTGCAGCTGGCCGGCGCCTACGCGGTATTTGCCAACGGCGGCTACCAGATCAAGCCCTACCTGATCGCCAAGATCCAGGATGGCGACGGCAAGGTGCTGGCCGAGACCAAGCCGCCGGCCGTGCGCGACGAGGCCAACCGCGTCATCGACGAACGCAACGCCTTCATTGTCGACAGCATGCTGCGCGACGTGGTCCGCTACGGCACCGGCGCGGCCGCCACCAAGGCGCTCGGGCGCGACGACATCGCCGGCAAGACCGGCACCACCAGCGATGCCGTCGACGGCTGGTTCGCCGGCTATGGCGGCGGCGTGGTGGGAGTGGCGTGGATGGGCTATGACGACCCCAAATCGCTGGGCGGGCGCGAATTCGGCGCCACCCTGTCGCTGCCGATCTGGATCGACTATATGAAAGCGGCGCTGGACAAACGGCCGGTGAGCGTGCGCGAAACTCCCGAAGGCGTCATGCGCGACAACGACGACTGGATCTACGGCGAATACGCCGGCACGACCGAGTTCAAGAGCATCGACATCGATGAGCAGCCGGCCACGCCGGCCGAACCGGCGCCGGCGAGCGAACCCCCGGCTGTTCCGGCGCCCGAGGCCGGCAGCAGGTAGAATCAGGTCCTCGGGACTGATGCGCCACGCGGGGCGGAACATGAAAAACTGGTTAATGCGCTTGTTTGGCGGCGGCGCCGCCGTGGAGACGGCAGTGCCGGCGGCCAGCGCCCCGGCCGCCATCGCGGCGCAAGCGCCGCTTGAACTCGATGTCGACGCGGCCTTCCTGCGCTGGCTGGCCGGGCCGGCGCCGCAAGAAGCGCCGCCCCGGGCGGAGTCCCTGATCCTGGACGAACTGGCCCGTCTGGCGGCCACCCCGGACGCCGGCGCCAGCCTGGTGCCGCGCGTGCCGGCCGTGATTCCGCAGCTGCTGCGCAGCCTGCGCGACGAGAGCGTCACCGGCGCCGGCCTGGCGCGCCAGATCGCCCAGGACGTGGTGCTGGTGGCCGAAGTGATCCGCGAAGCCAACAGCCCCTACTACCGGCCCGCCGCGCCGGTCAAGACCATCGAAGGCGCCATCATGCTGCTCGGGCAGAACGGCATGCGCATGCTGCTGGCGCGGGTGTCGTTCCGCCCCATCATCAGCATGCAGAGCGGGCACTTCGCGCGCCTGCTGGCGCCCCAGATCTGGCGCCAGTCCGAGCAATGCGCACTGGCCGGCAGCCTGCTCGCGCCGCGCCTGCGCGCCAATCCGTTCGAAGCCTATCTGGCCGGCCTGATGGAAAACGTCGGCCTGATGGTGGCGCTGCGCCGGATCGACCAGATCTACGCCGACCCGGTCCTGCCGCACTCCGACCAGTTCTGCGCGGCCCTGTGCGCCCAGGCGCGCACGCTGTCGGCAAAAATCGCCGGCGTCTGGGACTTCCCTGCCACAGTGTCGGCCGCCATCGGCGAGGCGGGGCACGAAGGCGCCGGCGCGCTGGCGCAGGCCCTGGCGCATAGCGGCCGCCTGAGCAAGCTGCGCATGCTGGCCGACGCCGGCGAGCTCGATGCCGGCGCCGTGCGCGCCAGCCTGGACGCGGACACGCGCGCCTGCTTCGATACACTCAACATCGACAATGAGGAAGATTAATGCCGTTTCAGATCGAGGATAAACTGGTCATCGGGATCGCATCGAGCGCGCTGTTCGACCTGACCGGCTCGCACCAGGTGTACCTGGACAGCGGTCCCGACGAGTACCGCGACTATCAGGAGCGCCATCTCGACGTCATCCTCGACAAGGGCGTGGCCTTTCCCTTCATCCGCCGCTTCCTCAACATCAACAAGGTATTTCCCAAGCAGTCGCCGGTGGAGGTCGTCCTGTTTTCGCGCAATTCGCCCGAGACCGGCCTGCGCGTGATGCGTTCGATCGCCCACTACGGGCTGGACATTTCGCGTGCCGCCTTCATGACGGGCAAATCGCCCTACACCTATCTGCCGGCGTTCAACGCGGCGCTGTTTCTGAGTGCGAACGAGGAAGACGTCAAGAGTGCCATCGCGGCCAATTACCCGGCCGGACTGGTCCTGCCCTCCAAGATCGCCGATGACGAGGACGACGCCGAGCTGCGGGTGGCATTCGACTTCGATGGCGTCATCGCCGACGACGAGGCGGAAACGGTCTTCAAGCGCAACAACAGCGTCGACGAATTTCATGCGCACGAAACCGAACGCATGGCCATTCCGCACCGGCCCGGCCCGCTTGCCGACATGTTCCAGAGGCTCGCGGTGATGCAGCGGATGGAAGAGCGCGCGGCGCGCCGCAATCCCGCCTACAAGAAGATTTTGCGCATCGCCATCATCACGGCGCGCAACGCGCCCTCGCACGAGCGGGTGGTCACCACGCTCAAGAGCTGGGGCGTGTCGGCCAACGAAACCTTCTTCCTTGGCGGGATGGACAAAGCGCGCGTGCTGTCGGTATTCAAGCCGCATATTTTCTTCGACGACCAGCTCACCCACCTCAAGGCCACGCCGGGCGGGACCATTCCGATGGTGCATGTGCCGTTCGGGATCGCCAACCGGCGCCATCAGAGTTAATTGACCGCCCCCGCGCCCAAGAGGACGACGCCAGCGTGGTGACGGTATAATTGCGGGCTGAAACCGACTATCGTCCAGCCGCCCGCATGCCCTTCGATCTCAAGAAAAACCTCCCCAAACCGGGTCAGCGCTTCGTTCTTCCGACCTCGTACGGCTCGTCGGACGCGTATGCCCTGGCGGTGGCCGCGCTCGAACTGAAGGCCGGCAAACGCATGCTCACCGTGTTTGTCGCCAATGCCAGCGACGGCCAGCGCCTGCTCGACGAGATTCCCTGGTTCAGCGGCGGCAAGCTGGCCTGCCACCTGCTGCCCGACTGGGAAACCCTGCCGTACGACGCCTTCTCGCCGCACCAGGACCTGGTCTCGGAGCGCCTGGCCACCCTGCACGAAATCCAGAGCGGCCAGTGCGACGTCCTGATCGTGCCGGCCACCACCGCGCTGGTGCGCCTCGCCCCGCCATCGTTTCTGGCCGGCTACACCTTCTTTTTCAAGCAGGGCGAAAAGCTCGACGAAACCAGGCTCAAGGCGCAGCTGACCCTGGCCGGCTACACCCACAATTCGCAGGTGATGTCGCCCGGCGAATATTCGGTGCGCGGCGGCCTGATCGACCTGTTCCCGATGGGCTCGGCCCTGCCCTACCGCCTCGACCTGTTCGGCGACGAAATCGACACCATCCGCACCTTCGACGCCGACAGCCAGCGCTCGCTGTACCCGGTGCGCGAAGTGCGCCTGCTGCCGGGCCGCGAATTCCCCATGGACGAGGCGGCCCGCACCGCCTTCCGCAGCCGCTGGCGCGAACGCTTCGAAGGCGATCCATCGCGCTCGGTGGTCTACAAGGACATCAGCAGCGGCATCGCCTCGGCCGGCATCGAATACTACCTGCCGCTGTTTTTCGAACAAACCGCCACCCTGTTCGACTACCTGCCGCAGCAGGCCAGCCTGGCGCTGGTGGGCGACATCGACGGCGCCATCAAGCGCTTCTGGCTCGACACCGAATCGCGCTACCGCTTTCTCAACGCGGACCGCGACCGCCCCATCCTCACGCCCGAAGAACTGTTCCTCAGCGACGAGCAGTTCTTCACCCTGGCCAAGCCGCTCGGGCGCTGGGCCATCGGCAAGGATGGCGACGGCGAACCGTCGGAGTTGTCCGCGCCGATTCCCAACATTGCCGTCAACCGCCGCCAGGAAGACCCGCTGGTCAACCTGCGCGCCTTCCTGCTGCAGCACGACAAACGCGTGATGATCTGCGCCGACACCAACGGCCGCCGCGAAACCCTGCAGCAGTACTTCGCCGAATACGACCTGGCGCCGGTGCCGGTGGAAGGCTTCGAAGGCTTCCTCAACGCCAGCGTCGATCTGGCGCTCGGCGTGGCGCCGCTGCAGGCCGGCTTCGAACTGTTTGCCGAAGGCGGCGAGAACCTGATCTTCATCACCGAGACCGAGCTGTATGCGGGTTCGGGCCGGCGCGCCGGCACCAAGAAGCAGGAAGCGGCCACCCAGGTCGAGTCGATGGTGCGCGACCTGTCGGAACTGAAGATCGGCGACCCGGTCGTGCACATCAACCACGGCATCGGCCGCTACATGGGCCTGATCAGCATGGACCTGGGCGAAGGCGAGACCGAGTTCCTGTACCTGGAATACGCCAAGGACGCCAAGCTGTACGTACCGGTGTCGCAGTTGCACGTGATCTCGCGCTACTCCGGCGCCTCCCCCGAAGATGCGCCGCTGCATACGCTCGGCTCCGGCCAGTGGGACAAGGCCAAGCGCAAGGCGGCCGAACAGGTGCGCGATACCGCCGCCGAACTGCTCAACCTGTACGCGCGGCGCGCCCTGCGCCAGGGCCACGCCTTCGAATATTCGGCGCACGACTACCAGCACTTCGCCGAAAGCTTCGGCTTCGACGAAACGCCGGACCAGGCCGAGGCGATCAACAACGTCATCCGCGACATGACCTCCGGCAAGCCGATGGACCGGCTGGTGTGCGGCGATGTCGGCTTCGGCAAGACCGAGGTGGCCCTGCGCGCTGCCTTCATCGCCGTCATGGGCGGCAAGCAGGTGGCCATCCTGGCGCCGACCACGCTGCTGGCCGAGCAGCACGCGCAGACTTTCGCCGACCGCTTTGCCGACTGGCCCGTGCGCATCGCCGAGCTGTCGAGGTTCCGCACCGGCAAGGAGATCAACAACGCCATCAAGGGCATGGCCGACGGCACGCTCGACATCGTCATCGGCACCCACAAGCTGCTCTCGCCGGACGTCAAGTTCACCCGTCTGGGGCTGGTGATCATCGACGAGGAACACCGTTTCGGCGTGCGCCAGAAGGAAGCGCTCAAGGCCCTGCGCGCGGAAGTCGACGTGCTGACCCTGACCGCGACGCCGATTCCACGCACCCTCGGCATGGCGCTGGAAGGCCTGCGCGATTTTTCGATCATCGCCACCGCGCCGCAAAAGCGCCTGGCCATCAAGACCTTCGTGCGCAGCGAAGACGGTTCGATCATCCGCGAAGCCTGTTTGCGCGAACTCAAACGCGGCGGCCAGATCTACTTCCTGCACAACGAAGTCGAGACCATCCAGAACCGCCTGGCCATGCTGACCGAGCTGCTGCCGGAAGCGCGCATCGGCGTGGCGCACGGGCAGATGCACGAGCGCGACCTGGAAAAGGTGATGCGCGACTTCGTGGCGCAGCGCTTCAATATCCTGCTGTGCACGACCATTATCGAAACCGGTATCGACGTGCCGACCGCGAACACCATCATCATGCACCGCGCCGACAAATTCGGCCTGGCCCAGCTGCACCAGCTGCGCGGACGGGTGGGCCGCTCGCACCACCAGGCCTACGCGTACCTGCTGACGCCGCCGCACGAA
>CBFGOU010000057.1:0-13856 GCA_965650445.1 uncultured Oxalobacteraceae bacterium
TGCCGTATGTGCCATGCCGTGCGGAGCATTACCTGCTGAGCGGCCGGAATATCCTGGCCGATCAGCATGATTATCTGGCGGCGCAACTGCCCAAGCACAGCCGGTTGTTGAATTGACGGTGCTGTATTGATTGTTTGATATGCAATTTCGAGGTGCCGCAGAATCGCACCTCATCGCCTTGATCAATCCACTTTTGCCAGCGCATCGTTGAGCGCCGGCCAGGCGATGTCCCAGGAAATCCGTTCCTGCTCCAGCCGTACCGCGGATCCCAGCACGTGTTGCTTGAGTACGTGGTACAGGGCCTGCTCCACGGGATCGAGATGCGGCAGTTCATGCGCGGCGTGCTGGGTTGGTTCACTGGCCCACAATGCGCGGTGGGCCAACAAGGTGGATTCGTTCATGAACAGCGAGCGAACCGCAGGCAGCTGTGCGCGTAATAAGCTCAGGATGGCAAAGCCGTGGGTGTCGATGTCGCCCCAGTAAAAGCTGCGCGCGCCACGTACCCACGACACCCTGGCAAGCAGGTCGACGCCATAACCCAGCGCCATGAACAGCACGGTGCCGGGGAGGTCCCCGAATGCGAGTCCCGTCTGCAGGTTCTCGACGATGACGACATGCCGTGGTGCGAGGTCCAACTGGTCCAGCTCGTTGACGGGTACGGTGAGATCGCCGAGCCCACCCACGCGAGCACGCAGCGCAGGGTCGAGCACGCGCATGCGCAGTCGGACCGGTGGGCGGCGGAGACCGCACAGGGCGTGAAAGTCGCCGGGTATATCGGCGCGGTTTGTTACGTGACACAACATGTCCGCGAGTACGCCTTTGCGTGCCTCGATCCACTTCGTGTCGAGGCCAGCAATGGGTAACTGGCGCAAGTACAGGCCGGAGTCGGGATGCCGTTCCAGCCAGTCCAAGGTGGCGATCAACCGTTCGAAATCGGGGTCGGCATAATCGGCAAGTACGTCGAAAAATCGGCCCAGACGTTCCGTCAACACGGGCCAGCGCCGGACCATCCCGGCCTGCCGACCTCGAGCCCGGTCCCAGCGTTCCACCTCGTCGAGCCATGCGGCCACGTCACGAACGCCGCCGAGACGCAGCGATTCGGGCACGCGCTGCGTACCCAGCGTGCGCCACTGGCGTTCGGTCCACTGCAACATGCCCGCGCCCCGCCACGTCTGCCACGCACGCACCCAGGCAAGGGCCGCGTCCAGGCGAGTCTTTGCCGCTTGCTCCGTGGGCACGCCGAGAGGAATCGTCAGCGGCCAGTCTTCGCCGGTATCCGGAGCGTTGAACCATTCGCGATGACGATTGTCGAAGCGACGCCGCAGCAGGGCGTGCACTTCATTCGGCAGTTTCAAGCGTGTCCCCTTCGGGCAGGCGGTCGGCCAGTTTCAGGCGCTGGCGTTCATCGTCGTATTCGATCAGAAGTACGCTCGATACCTTGCGTTCGCGAATATCGACAAAACACGCGCCGCCGATGAAAGGTTCAAGCGTCATCACGGATTTGAGCGGCGTGGCGACGATCATCTGGAAGCCGAAGTTGGCAAAGATGTTCATGGCAAGGGCGGTGAATTCATTGTCCGCCTTGTCGAATGCCTCATCCAGCACGACAGGCGCGTAGCGTGGAATACCGGTATCGTTGCCGCCGAGCTGGTAGCGCAGGGCCGCGGCCAGCACAGTCGTCGCCAGCTTTTGCCGCTGACCGCCGGACAGGCCGGCCCCGCTTTGGTGCACCTGCACTTCCTGGCCTTCATCGTCAAACTCGCGGCCGATGAATTCGACGTGCTGGCGCACATCGAGAACGGCTTCGCGCCAGCGGCGATGTTCCGATTCCTGGCTGGCCAGCCGGTTCACCAGGCGGCGCAAGTCCATGAAGCGGGCCTCGGCGAACTCGCGGTCGTCGATCCACGCATGCTTGAGCGCAGCCGTAATGTCCTGCTTGAACTGCTGCACTTCGGGCAACTGTCGATCCTTCGGCTGAATATGCAGGTAGGTGCGCTGGTGCTCGCTGCTGTTGAAGGGCACTTGCCGCAGACTGTCATTGACCAGTTCCATGCGCGCCAGGATCGCCTTGCGCGCGTCGTTCAGGTAGCTGGACAAGGCGGCCAGATTCTGGTGGCTCTGGTTCTGGAGCAGGTCGAAAAAGCGCTGTTCGTGCGCAGGCAAACCGTCCGATTCGAGGCGGACGAGCTTGCGGAAGAAATCAGGTGCCGCCGCCAGGCGTGCATCGAGTCCGTCCGCATCCGCACGCCAGCGGTTGATGAAGATGGCGAACTGGGCCTCCACGAATTTTTCGCCTTGCGCGAGATCGGCGTCGACCGCACGGATGTCGTCGTGCAGCCCTTTGCCGACGGCCCGGTCGGCGCTGTCCACGTCCTTCAACCGTAACGTACCGTTCCAGGCCGCATACCGCTGCGCCAAGCCCGCTTGCTGGTGCGGCGTCAGCGCCACGATGGACGGGTCCTCCCGCAGTGCGGACAACTGCTCTTCCTGTTCCGCACACAGTTTTTGGCGCGACCGTTGTTCGACGAGTTCATCGTTCAGCGCATTGCGCGCCTCCCGCACCAAGTCTTCCTGCTGGCGCAGGCGCTCGTCCATGCGCTGCAAGTCGGTGTTCCCCTTCTGCAACGCGTCGAGCTGGCGCTGGATGGCGGCGATGCGGTCGGCCAGCGGCAACACGTCGATTTCCTGCCATTGCAGGTTGACCAGGGTCTGGCATTGCAACAGGCGCGCGGCGCGCGTCTGGCGCTGTTCGCGCAATGCCCGCAATTGGGTGTCGAGCCGGGCTTCGCGTTCTCGCAATTGCCGGGCCTCCTCCTCGTATAGAGCAAGCTTGGTGCGGTTGTCGAAACCGAGCACCCAGTACTGGCGCGCCTCGACGCTGGTGCGATCGTCCTTTTCGTGGCGTGACCGGTTGTGCTTGATTTGGCCTTCGCGCGTGAGCGCGCGCTCGCGCGCGGCACGGAACGCCCGCAGTGTATCGACGCAGTCGTAGTCGAAGCGTTGCCGCAATTCGTTCTGCAGCCAGCCGGAAAATCCATTTTCCTTGACGTTCAGCTTCAGCACCAGCGATTGCGTTTGCAGCGGCCGCGCCGGTTGGTCGCCACGCACCGTGCGGTAATAGACCAGCTTGCGTCCGAGGTCGGTGTCGTTGACGTAGGCGGACACGGCGGCGTACTGGTCTTCCTGCACGAGGATCGACAGCGCAAACCCGTGCAGCACGCCGTTGCTTCAACAGGGTCTACACCCGGCAGCTTGCGCGAGGGAAATGAGGTACAGAACTCAGCAGGCGGGATTTGGCAGGTGCGACTTATACGCGAAGACTGTGTGACACCTCTACCAAGGTCGGTCGTAGGACACTCATGCAAGTTGTGCCGGTGCAATTCTTGCCTCAGTGCATCGACGGTTTTGTCGTCATGGACACCTTTGGTCGCTCTTGCGGAACTTTCGCGCGCGAAAGTCTGTAGATCGAGAGATCTACAGCCGATTTGTGGAGCCAGTCTCTGACGCAGTACCGAACGGTGTTTGAGGTAGTTTGCCATGTAGTTACGGCGAGGTCTGGATTGATGGCGCCACCATCCACGCGCTGAACGATCAGGAAGCCAAGCTGTTCATCAAGAGCTGGCTGCAGTTGTGTCACACTGATAAAATGAAGAACTTATACCAAGTCGATCAGGACATCCGAGATGAAGCGCTGCGTCGTCGGTATTCGCCGTCCCAGTGATCCGGAATCGCCTCCGGGCAAAGAAACGCCGACAGTCTGGTTTCCCTCGATGGCCACGATGGCGGCGGTGCTGTCTGAGGACAACCAGTCCTTGCTTCGCCTCATCCGCGACCGGCGACCCAAATCGTTGACCGAGCTGGCCGCACTGACCGGACGGCAGGTACCCAACCTGTCACGCACGCTGCGAATGATGGAGGGGTACGGGTTGGTCGAGTTGAACAAGAACGTGCGCGAGATCGAACCTATCGCGCTAGCAACCAGTTTCAAGATCCTGATTGACTAAGGGACGACACGATGGGAGGGGAGTCAATGCGAGAAGGCGTGATCACCGAAGCGGATACCTGCCGCGAATTCGTCACACCCCGTTTGGTGGAGGCCGGCTGGGGTGCAGCACCCCACGCCATCGGCGAACAGCGCACATTTACCAATGGGCGAATCATCGTTGCAGGTGGCAAGGTACGGCGCGGCAAGCAAAAGCGAGCTGACTACCTCCTGTACTACCGCCGTGACTATCCCTTGGCCGTGGTCGAAGCCAAGGAAATCGGCCTCCCCGCCGAGACCGGCGTACAGCAGGCGCGTGAGTATGCCGAGATTCTCGGCCTCAAGTTCGCCTACGCCACCAACGGCCACCGCATCATCGAGATCGACTACACCTTCGGCACCGAGCGCGAGGTGGATCGCTACGCTACGCCCGAAGAGTTGTTCGCCAGGCTGACCGCCGCCACGCAATTGCCACCAGCGACGGCCAACCACCTGCTGGAACCTTTCAATCTTGTCTCTGGCAAGGTGCCGCGCTACTACCAGCAGATCGCGATCAACCGGGTGATCGAGTCCATCCTGCTCGGGCAGAAACGCATCCTTGCCACACTGGCCACCGGTACAGGCAAGACATGCGTCGCCTTCCAGATTTGCTGGAAGCTGTGGAGCAGCCGCTGGAACCGAACAGGCGAGCATCGCCGCCCCAAGATTCTGTTCCTGGCCGACCGCAACATCCTGGTGGATGACCCGATGGCCAAGATGTTCGCGCCCTTTGGTGATGCCCGGCACAAGATTGCAGGCGGGGACACCAGCCAAAGCCGCGACATGTATTTCGGTATCTACCAAGCGCTGACCACAGCCAGCGCTGACGTGTTCCGTCAGTACCGCCCGGATTTCTTCGACCTGATCATCATCGACGAGTGCCATCGCGGCTCCAGCCGCAATGAAAGCGCCTGGCGCGCCGTGCTCGATTACTTCGAGCCGGCTGTGCAATTCGGCATGACGGCCACACCCTTGCGCGAAGAGTCCCGCGACAGCTACGAATACTTCGGGAATCCGGTTTACACCTACAGCTTTCGCCAGGGCATCGAGGATGGCTTCCTCGCCCCCTATCGGGTGCATCGCGTCATCACCACGGTCGATGCTGCCGGCTGGCGCCCCAGCAAAGATGAGCTGGACCGCTACGGCCGCGAAGTGCCCGACGAGGAATACCAGACCAAAGACTTCGAGCGCGTGGTGGCCCTGCGCTCCCGCACGCGGGCCATGGCCAAGCACCTGACCGATCTGCTCAAGGGCACCGACCGTTTCGCCAAAACCCTCGTGTTCTGCGTCGATCAGGAACACGCGGCCGAGATGCGCCAGGAACTGCTCAACCTGAACAGCGACCTCGTCAAGCAGTATCCCGACTACGTCTGCCGTGTCACCGCCGATGAGGGCGCGATTGGCCTCACCCATTTGTCGCACTTCCAGGACGTGGACAAGCCCACGCCCGTCATCCTCACCACATCCCAGTTGCTGACCACAGGCGTCGATGCCGAGATGGTCAAGAACGTGGTGCTGGCGCGGGTGGTGGGCTCACGCTCCGAGTTCAAGCAGATCGTCGGTCGCGGCACGCGGCTGAAGGTCGATTACGGCAAGGAATACTTCAACATTATCGACTTCACCGGCACGGCCACGCGCCATTTTGCAGACCCGGATTTCGATGGCGATCCGGCGCGAATCGAAGAGGTGACGGTCGATGAAGCCGGCGACATGGTCGAGACCGCTGCTGAAGAGGTTCCCGGCGTCGCCGAGTCCGAAGCCGAGTACGTGATCGAGCCAGAACAGGGCGGCGAAACGGGAGGCGGCGAAATCATCTCTGACCCACCGACCGAGCCGCGCAAGTTCTACATCGACGGCGGGGAAGTGGAAGTCATCGGCCATCTGGTCTATGACCTCGATACCGATGGCAAGAAGTTGCAGGTGGTCAAGTACACCGAATACTCCGGTCGCGCCGTCCGCACGCTCTACCCGACACGCGAGGCCTTGCAGTCGGCCTGGGCCGACCCCGACACCCGCGCCGAAGTGCTTCGCGAGCTGACCGAGCGCGGCATCAGCTTTGAAGAACTGGCTTCCAGCAGCGAACAGCCCGACGCCGATCCGTTCGACCTGCTATGCCATTTGGCTTGGAATGCGCCCTTGCTCACCCGCCGCCAGCGCGCGGAAGCGGCCAGGCGCAAAGCCCAAGACCTGTTCGCCCAACACGGCCAATACAGTGAAGTCGCCCGCGAAATCCTGACGCTGCTGCTCGACCGCTACATCGAGCGCGGCATCCTGCAATTCAATGCGCTGTCCGAGCTGATGAAGGTGCAACCCTTTGACCGCTTCGGTAGTCCTTCCGAGATCGCCACCCGCCACTTCGGCGGCGTGCGTGGCATGAAGGAGGCCATATCCCGGCTCCATACCGCGCTCTACCAATAACGAGAACCCGATTCAATGGCCAAGACCACGACGCCGACAGGCGAGAAGAAGACCCGAGCACCGCGCAAAGCCAAGGCACCGCTCACTACCCGTGAAAACCTCTCGGCACTGATCGGCACTGCCCGCAAGATTCTGCGCAAGGACAAGGGGCTCAATGGCGACGTGGACCGCCTGCCGCTGCTGACCTGGGTGATGTTCCTCAAGTTCCTCGACGACCTCGAAATCGTGCACGAGGAAGAGGCCGAACTCGACGGCAAGCGCTATCAGCCCATCATCGAAGCGCCCTACCGCTGGCGCGACTGGGCGGCCAGAGAAGATGGCATCAGCGGCGACGAATTGCTGGCCTTTATCAGCCAGGAATTCGCTGTGCGCGCTGACGGCAATGCCGGCAAAGGTCTGTTCGCCTATCTGCGTGGCCTGGCGGGCGATGGCGAGAAGGGCAGCCAACGCGAAGTCATCGCCAACGTGTTCAAGGGCGTACAGAACCGCATGGTCAGCGGCTACTTGCTGCGTGACATCATCAACAAGATCAACGGCATCCACTTCTCCGCCAGCGAGGAAATTCACACCCTCTCGCACCTGTACGAATCCATGCTGCGCGAGATGCGTGACGCAGCGGGTGATGCAGGCGAGTTCTACACCCCACGCCCAGTCGTGCGCTTTATGGTGACGGTCACCGATCCACGCTTGGGCGAAACGGTGCTCGACCCGGCTTGCGGCACGGGCGGTTTCCTGGTCGAGGCCTACGACCATATCGCACCGCAGGTCGCCACGCCGGACCAGCGCCGCGCCCTGCAGCGCGACACCCTCTATGGGCAGGAAGCCAAGCCGCTGCCCTACATGCTGGTGCAGATGAACCTGCTGCTGCATGGCCTGGAAGCCCCGCAGATCGCCTATGGCAACACGCTGGAGCGGCGGATCAACGAGATCGGCCACAGCGAGCGCGTGGACGTCATCCTTACTAATCCCCCCTTTGGCGGCGAGGAAGAGGTCGGCATCAAGGCCAACTTCCCGCCCAATATGCAGACGGCGGAAACGGCGCTGCTGTTCTTGCAGTACATCATGCGCAAGTTGCGCGTGGCTGGCGCTCCCGTGCCGGGCGGCAAGCCGGCTGCACGCGGTGGCCGTGCTGCTGTGGTCGTACCCAATGGCACCTTGTTTGGCGATGGCATCAGCGCCGTCATCAAGGAGGAGATGCTCAAGGAATTCAAGCTGCACACCATCGTGCGCCTGCCGCAGGGTGTGTTCGCGCCCTATACCGACATTCCGGCCAACCTTCTGTTCTTTGAGCGTGGCGGCCCGACGGACACCATCTGGTACTACGAGCTGCCGCTGCCCGAAGGCCGCAAGAAGTACAGCAAGACGGCCCCCTTGCAGTTCGAGGAATTCGCCCCGGCCCAGGCTTGGTGGAACAACCGCGAGGAAGGCCCGCAGGCCTGGAAGGTGGACTTCGCCGCCAAACGCGCTACTGCCGTCGAGGCCGCGACGCCGCATTGGCAAAAAGCCGAGGCCGCGCGCAATGCCGCTATCGCCTTGGGCAAGCCCATCCGCGAGCTGGAGCAAAGCATCCAGGCGGCCACGAATGGCAGCAAGGCGGCCCTGCAAGATCAAGTGCGCGCCATGAAGGCCGAGCAGCAAGCCCATGAGCAGACGGCCAAGCTGGCGCAGGCCGAAGGTGACAGCCTGTACTGGCCCATTTACAACCTGGACCTCAAGAACCCCAACGCCCGCGCCGAACTGGAGCATGCCGATCCGAAAGACCTGATTGCTGCCATGCGCAGCCACGAGGCCGAGGTCATGCGCCTGCTGGGCGAGATCGAGGCCTTGGTCGCCGAGGTGCAGGCATGACAGCCCCCACCGTGCCGACGCCCCCGAATCAGGCCGACTACGTCGCTGTCCACACCGACATCGTCGCGCTGCTGGAAGCTGCGCGTCATGCTGCCGCCCGCAGCGTCAATGCGCTGATGACCGCCTCTTATTGGGAAATCGGGCGGCGCATCGTCGAATTCGAGCAAGGCGGGCAGGAGCGGGCTGCCTATGGGGATGCGCTGATCGAGCGCCTGGCTTTCGATCTTGGCAGCCGGTTTGGTCGAGGCTTCAGCCGACAGAACCTGCAGCAAATGCGCCTGTTCTACCTGGCCTGGTCACCAGAGCACATGTCGCAGACAGCGTCTGCGAAATTGCCCGTCCCCAACATTCGCCAGACGCTGTCTGGCGAATTGGCGGCAAGCCCGCTGCCCGACACACGCCGGCACTCCAGCGACCTCGCGGCGCTGGCACAGGCCTTCCCGCTGCCGTGGTCGGCCTACGTGCGCTTGCTCTCGGTCAAGAACCCGCAGGCCCGCGCCTTCTATGAAACCGAGACGCTTCGTTGTGGCTGGTCGGTGCGCCAGCTCGACCGCCAGGTCAACAGCCAGTTTTATGAACGTACAGCCCTGTCGCACAACAAGGCGGCGATGCTGGAAAAGGGTGAAGTGGCTGAGCCCGGTGACGCCATCACGCCCGAGCAGGCCATCAAAGACCCCTTCGTGCTGGAGTTCCTCAACCTCAAGGACGAGTATTCCGAATCCGATCTGGAAGACGCGCTGATCCAGCATCTGGCCGACTTCCTGCTGGAGCTGGGTGACGACTTCGCCTTCGTCGGCCGCCAGCGCCGCCTGCGGCTGGATGACACCTGGTTCCGCGTTGACCTGCTGTTCTTCCACCGCCGGCTCAAGTGTCTGCTGATCATCGACCTCAAGATCGGCAAGTTCAGCCATGCCGATGCCGGGCAGATGCACCTGTATCTGAACTACGCCCGCGAGCACTGGATGAAGCCGGGGGAAAACCCACCCGTGGGTCTGATCCTGTGTGCGAGCAAAGGCAGCAACGAGGCCCACTACGCGCTGGAAGGTCTACCCAACAAGGTGCTGGCTGCCGAGTACCAGACCGTGCTGCCGGATGAAAAGCTGCTGGCAGAGGAATTGGACAAGACGCGGCGTGAGTTGGAGGCGCGGCGTGTTGGGCGCAAAGACGATATGGAGGGCGGCGAATGAAAGCGTGGCCCAAAGTTGCTCTGGGCGAGCTGCTACAGCGCTCTGACGAATCCGCTTTGCTTAATCCTGCAGCCGAATACCACGAGGTGACGATCAAGCTCCGAGGCAAAGGTATTGTCAGCCGGGGAAAAGTACGTGGCAGCGATGTCGTCTCAGCGCGCAGAACGGTCAGAGCCAATCAGTTGATTCTGTCCAAGATCGACGCACGTAATGGCGCGATTGGTCTAGTGCCGCCGGAACTCGACGGCGCCATCGTCAGCAACGATTTCCCGTCATTTGGGTTTCGCGACCCGGATCGGTGTGACGCGGCGTTCATGGGCTGGCTGGTCCGCTCATCGCCCTTTGTCGAATTGTGCAAGGCGGCTAGCGAGGGTACGACCAATCGGGTTCGTATCAAGGAAGATCGCTTTCTAGATCAGCAGATCGCGCTGCCGCCGCTGGCGGAACAGCAAGCCATTGTTGCCCGCCTTGATGCGCTGGCTGAGAAAGCCCGGCAGGTCGAATCGCATCTGGATGCTGTGGAGCGGGACGCCGAACACCTGCTGGCACTGCGTTTCCGCGATGCCATTGCTGATGCTCCGCTGCGGCCGATGGCGGACGTTGCGCCGTCCATTCGCCGCACGGTCGCAATCGACATCGATACCCGATACCGCGAGGTGGGCGCACGATCATTTGGCAAGGGGCTGTTTATCAAACCCGATTTCGATGGTGCAGAAGCTACGTGGCAAAAGCCAGTATGGATCAAGGCCGGCGACCTCGTGCTCAGCAACATCAAAGCCTGGGAAGGTGCCATCGGTATAGCCGGCGATGCACATGACGGCTGTATTGCCTCGCACCGTTACATCACCTGCGTGCCTGATCCTGAGCGAGCGACAACCAGCTTTCTTGCTTATTACCTCTTGACTGAGGATGGCTTGGAAAAGATTGGCCTCGCGTCTCCAGGAACTGCGGATCGCAACCGCACGCTGAGTCTGGGCAACCTCGGCAAGATTGAAGTACCAGTACCACCACTTTCTGCGCAGCAGGCCTTCAACCACATGAAAGCGGAGATAGCCGCTCTCAAGGCCAAACATGCTGCTATCCGACAAGCAAACGCCGCACTGCTGCCCGCAACACTGGAACGGGTGTTCAAAGCATAGACAAGGGAGAAGCCGATGGCCGATGACGCACTTTCACAAGCGGATGCCGAAACCCTATTGCGCATGCCTAAAAAGGCTGCGACGACGGACGCTTTCAGCTTTCCCGACCTGGGCGGGCGCATCGAGATTCCGTTGGCCCCGCGCGATGAGCGCGAACGTTTCTCGCTGGACATCAACAGCAAGCGCATTGCATTGACCACGGGGTACCAAGCGCGCGGGCAGCAGGTCGTCGCACTGGCTCGACTCGACTTCGCAGCACCGCATCGCAACCCCGACGGCACCGAAGTTGGCGTGCCGCATTTGCACATCTACCGGGAAGGATTCGGCGATAAATGGGCGGTGGCAATTCCCGATGGCATGCTCAGCAAGCCAGAGGATGCTTGGCAGGTGCTGCACGACTTCATGACCTACGACATCACTCCGATTGTTTGGTCGAAGCGAGAGGAGTTCCGCGAACGTCTGGTGGCATGACGAACGCCAGATGACCAACCCGAATGCGCTCGCCGTTCTCCAGGCCGAGAACGCCCGCCTGATCGCACTGCTCGAAGCCCACGGCATTGAGTGGCGGTTGCCGCAGCCCACCGCAGCTACGGCTCAAGAGCTGGAGCCATCCCGGTTTTCTACTGCTGAGAAGGTGGCGCTGTTTCGGAGGCTGTTTCGCGGTCGTACAGATGTTTATCCCATCCGCTGGGAGAGCAAGACTTCAGGAAAATCAGGCTACACCCCCGCCTGCGCCAACGAATGGCGCGCCGGCATCTGCGAAAAGCCACGCATCAAATGCGGCGATTGCAGCAACCGCCTGCTGATCCCGTTGTCCAATGCGGTGATCTACGACCATTTGGCCGGCGAGCATACGGTGGGCGTCTATCCGCTGCTGGAGGATCACACCTGCCATTTCTTGGCGGTCGATTTTGACGAGGCCGACTGGCGCGACGACGCGCGAGCCTTCGCTCAGTCGTGTGAGGAGCTGGGTGTGCCGGCCGCGCTGGAAGTTTCGAGATCAGGCAAGGGCGCACACGTGTGGGTGTTCTTCGCCAGTCGCGTTTCCGCCCGCGATGCCCGGCGCTTGGGCACGGCCGTGATCAGCCATGCCTGCTCGCGCGCCCGGCAATTGAAGTTGGATTCCTATGACCGCCTGTTTCCCAACCAGGACACCATGCCCAAGGGTGGCTTTGGCAATTTGATCGCCTTACCGCTGCAGAAGTGGTCACGCGAAAGTGGCTGCAGCGTGTTCGTCGATGCGGAGCTGCGGCCGTACCCGGATCAGTGGGCATTCTTGGCGGCCATCCAACCAATGGCCGCGCACGACATCGATCCGACCATCCTGCGGGCCACAGGCGGCGTGCATCCACTGGATGTCAACTTCATCGATGACGAGGACTTGGCCACGCCCTGGAAGCGGGCTAGCACGCCGACAAAAAAGTTGGCCGGGCAAATGCCCAAGTCACTGACCGTGACGCTGGCCAACCTGATCTACTTTGAAAAGGCTCAACTGCCGCAGGCACTGGCTAACCGCCTGATCCGCCTGGCCGCCTTCCAGAACCCCGAGTTCTACAAGGCCCAAGCCATGCGTATGTCGGTGTGGGACAAGCCACGTGTCATCGGTAACGCCGAAAACTATCCACAGCACATCGCCTTGCCTCGCGGATGCCTCGATGCCGCTTTGGACTTGCTACGCAATAACGGCATCGACTACGATCTGCGCGATGAGCGCTTTGGCGGTGAGCCGATTGAGGTCTCCTTCGTCGGCACTTTGCGTCTGGACCAGGAGTCCGCCGTTTCGGGAATGCTGCATCACGACACCGGTGTACTGTGTGCACCGACAGCGTTTGGCAAGACGGTCACTGCCGCCGCGATGATCGCGCGCCGAGGTGTGAACACCCTGGTGCTGGTGCATCGAACCGAATTGCTCAAGCAGTGGCAGGAACGTCTTCAGGCTTTTCTGGGCGTTGGCAAAGGCGTGGTGGGCACTATCGGCGGCGGCAAAGCAAAGCCCACCGGAAAAATTGACATCGCCGTGATGCAATCCGTCTCCCGTCAGGGCGAGGTTAATCCTCTGGTCGAGAACTACGGGCAGGTGATCGTGGACGAGTGCCACCACGTCGGCGCCGTCTCGTTCGACGCCATCCTGAAACGGACCAAAGCTAAATTCGTGCTGGGGCTGACAGCGACACCGATCCGTCGCGATGGCCAGCAGCCGATCATCTTCATGCAATGCGGGCCAATCCGATACACCGCAGCCAAACCGGCCGGCGCGCCCCATGATCTTGAGGTAGTGCCTCGATCACGATTCACTCGGATCGACCTGCCGACCGATGCAGGTATTCAGGAAGTGTTTCGCTATCTCGCCAGTGATCTGGCGCGAACCGAGGCCATTGCGGCAGAAGTCAAAGATGCCTATGAGCAGGGTCGCAAGGTGCTCGTTCTGACAGAACGCACGGAACACCTTGATGCGCTGAGGGCATCCCTCAGCGATCTGACTCCACAGCCCTTCGTGTTACACGGCCGCATGTCCAGAAAGCAGCGGACCGCACTGGTAGCCGACATGAACGGGCTGCCGCCCGATGCGCCGCGCGTGCTTCTGGCAACCGGGAAATTGGTTGGCGAGGGTTTCGATCATCCGCCGCTCGACACGCTGGTGCTGGCCATGCCGGTTTCCTGGAAGGGTACGCTGCAGCAGTACGCCGGGCGCTTGCACCGCGAGCATGCCAGCAAGACCGACGTGCGGATCATCGACTTCGTGGACACTGGCCACACTGCGTTGCTGCGAATGTGGGATAAGCGGCAGCGCGGTTACCGTGCGATGGGATATCGAGTGAATGGCAACGAGGCCGTGGGATGACACCACAAAATCACAGCTACTGTTTGAGATTTCTTCGCAAACTCGCAGCGTTGCTGCAGCAGTGCCATCCAGAGGCCTGTTCCCAGATGGCAACCTACAACTACGAAGGGTAGGCGTCAGGAAAGTCTCTGGAATCCCTTGATCGATCGCCGGGTTCGTCGCTTTTTAGTCTTACGCGCCGCAACCACTGATCCCTAACGCAAACGCCCGGTATAGCCGGGCGTTCTTAATCTTTAGTTGGTAGATTTTTTCACTAACTGCGTCAATGAGTTTTCACTAACTTGTCGAGATTTTCACTTTCTGTGTCATCTGACACGATCAAACGTCGATATTCCCCGCCTGCAGTGCATTCGACTCAATAAAGTGCCGCCGCGGCTCCACGTCATCTCCCATCAGCGTCG
>CBFGOU010000058.1:0-13751 GCA_965650445.1 uncultured Oxalobacteraceae bacterium
ACGGGCTCGTGCAGGCAGCCAAGGTGGCCGGCTACACCCAGATGTCGGTGCGCGAGTTCATCGCCAGCCCGCACCCCGCGCAGTCCCGGCCGACCTTGGTGCATCGACACGACATCGACAGCGACTTGCGCACCACCGCCAAAATGTTTGCCATCGAAGCGCGTCATGGCATCACGGCCAGCTACTATTTCCGCCTGTCGACACTCGACTTCGGCCTCATGCGCGAGATCGAAGCCTACGGCAGCGAAGCCAGTTATCACTTCGAGGAAGTGGCCGATTTCGCCAAGCGCCATCATCTCAAGCGCGCCGACGCCGTGCGCCTGCGTTTCCCTGAAATCCGCGCCGAGTTTGCCCGCAACCTGCGACGGATCGAGCGCGCACTGGCCATCAAGCTGCGCACCGTGGCCAGCCACGGCGACTTCGTCAACCGCCGCCTGAACATCATCAACAACGAAATCCTGCACGATCCGGCCTTCCGCGCGCGCTGCGGCATCGACTGCGAAGCCTATGATCCATCCCTGCTGGAGCGTTTCGACCTGTACATCAGCGACCGTCCGCCGCCGCGCTACTACCACCCGATCGCGCCGCGCTGCGCCTTCGGCCGCTACCGCAGCATTTGCCTGCTGACCCATCCGGTGCAATGGGAAACCAACTGGCGCGTCAACACCGCATGCAATGTGCGCCGGCTGGTCGAAGAACTGACCTGGTAGCGGCGCCTTCCCGACTCTCTCGACCGACATCATGCGCATCCTGCTGATCAATCACTATGCCGGCTCCTTACAGCATGGCATGGAATACCGCCCCTTCTACCTGGCGCGCGAATGGGTACGCCTGGGCCACCGGGTCCGCATTATTGCCGCGTCCGCCTCGCACGTGCGCACCCAGGCGCCACAGCTAGGCGGCAACGCCAGCGTTGACGAAACCATCGACGGCATCGACTACCGCTGGATCGCCACGCCCCGCTATCGCGGCAACGGGCTCGGTCGCCTGATCAATATGAGCGCCTTTCTGGCGCGCCTGAGCCTGCAAGCGCACCGCCTGGCGGACGAGGACCGGCCCGACGTCGTGATCGCCTCCAGCACCTATCCGCTCGATATCTGGCCGGCGCACCGCATCGCCCGCCGCGCCGGGGCACGGCTCCTGTTCGAACTGCACGACCTGTGGCCCCTGTCCCCCATGGAGCTGGGCGGCTATTCGCGCTGGCACCCGTTCATTCAATTGTTGCAAGCGGCCGAGAACTTTGCCTGCCGCAATGCCGATGCCATCGTCTCGGTGTTGCCCAAGGTGCGCGACCATCTGGAAGCGCACGGCATGGCGCCGCATAAGCTGCACATCGTCCCCAACGGCTTCGACCCGCGCGAATGGGCCGAACACTCCGGCGACCTGGCAGGCCCGCTGGGTGCGGCGCTGCACGGCCTGCGCAGCGCCGGCAAATTTATCGTCGGCTACGCCGGCACCCATGGCCTGGCCAATGCGCTCGACACCCTGCTGCACGCGGCGGCCCTGACCGACGACCCGCGCATTGCCTTCGTGCTGGTCGGTGGCGGGCCGGAAAAATGCAGGCTGCAAGCTGTGGCGCGCCAGCTACAACTAAACAATCTCAGCTTTTTCGACCCGGTTCCCAAGCAGCAGGTGCCGGCACTGTTGCGCCACTTCGACGTGGCCTATCTTGGCTGGCAGCGCCAGCGCCTGTACCGCTACGGCATATCGCCCAATAAGCTGATCGACTACATGATGGCCGCCCGTCCCATCCTTCACGCTGTCGAAGCCGGCAACGATCCGGTGGCCGAGGCAGCCTGCGGTCTGACCGTGGCGCCCCAGGACCCGCAGGCGCTGGTGCATGGCCTGCTGGCCCTGTTCATGGCCACACCTGGCGAACGCGCGGCAATGGGCAGGCGCGGTCAACGGTACGCCGTCGATAACCTGAGCTACGCCGTATTGGGTCAGCGCTTTCTGCACGCCTGCGCCTAGCTGCGCGGCATTTTCCTTCCACGGAGTCCGACATGCCCGACAACCTCCTCCACGCCGCCAGCAGCTTCCTGCCGTTCGCGCTGCCCGACATCGGTGACGAAGAAATCGATGCGGTAGTCGCCTGCCTGCGTTCAGGCTGGGTCACCACCGGCCCGAAAGCACAGCAGTTCGAACAGGATTTCGCCGCCTATCTGGGCGGCGGGGTGCACACCATGGCGGTCAACTCGGCCACCGCCGGGCTGCACCTGGCCCTGGAAGCGCTCGGTATCGGTCCTGGCCACGAAGTCATCGTTCCCACCCTGACCTTCACCGCCACCGCCGAAGTCGTGCGCTACCTGGGCGCGCAACCGGTCTTCGTCGACGTCGATCCGGTCAGCCTCACGCTCGACCTGGGCGCGGTCGAAGCGGCGATCGGACCGCATACCCGGGCGATCGTCCCGGTGCACTACGCCGGGCTGGCCTGCGACATGGACAATCTGCTCGACCTTGCGCACGAATATGGCCTGAAGGTAGTTGAAGACGCCGCCCACGCCTTTCCCACCCGATACAAAGGCCGTCTGGTGGGCACGCTCCATAGTGACGCAACGATATTTTCCTTCTACGCCAACAAAACCATGACCACCGGCGAAGGCGGCATGGTCGTCACGCGCGATGCGCAACTAGCCGGACGCGTGCGCGTCATGCGTCTGCATGGCATCAGTCAGGATGCGTTCGCCCGCTACACCTCGCGCACGCCGGCCTGGTTCTACGAAGTTGTCGCAGCCGGGTTCAAGTACAACCTCACCGACCTGGCGGCGGCGATCGGCATTGAACAGTTGCGCAAGATCGACCGCTTCCTGGCGCGCCGCGAACAACTGGCGGCCGCCTACGCCGAAGGGCTGGCCGGCCTGCCGCTGCGTCTGCCCGCAACGCCGCAGGCCGGCAGCAGCCATGCCTGGCATCTGTATCCCGTACGCCTGCTGCCGGGGGCCCGGCTCGGCCGCGACGACCTGATCGCCCTGCTGTCCGAACGCGGCATCGGCACCAGCGTGCACTTCATTCCGCTGCACCGCCAGCCATACTGGCGCGACAGCTGCCGCCTTTCCCCGCACGCCTTCCCCGTGGCCGACGCCGCCTATGCATCGATTCTGACCTTGCCGCTCTACACGCGCATGAGCGAGGCCGACCAGCAGCGCGTCATCCTGGCCATGCGCGAGTTACTGACATGAACAAGCGCCTGTTCGATCTTGCCGCGGCGGCACTGGGGCTGGCCTTGTTGTCGCCGCTGCTGCTGCTGATTGCCCTCTGGGTTCGGCTCGATTCCCCCGGACCGGTCCTGTTTCGCCAAAAGCGGGTTGGCCAGTACGGACAGATTTTCGACATCCTCAAATTTCGCAGCATGCGCGACGATCCCGCGCCGGCGCCCTTGCTGACGATCGGCGCCGACCGGCGCATCACCCGGGCCGGTCACTTTCTGCGCCGCCACAAGCTGGACGAACTTCCGCAACTGGTCAATGTCCTGGCCGGCGACATGAGCCTGGTCGGTCCCCGTCCGGAGGTGCCCCGCTACGTCGCATGCTATCCGCCCGAGGTGCGCGCCGTGGTGCTGTCGGTACGGCCCGGCATTACGGACTGGGCATCGATCTGCTTCAAGGAGGAAAGCGCCATTCTGGCGCGCAGCGCCGACCCGGAACAAACATATCTCGACTCGGTCATGCCGGCCAAACTGGCGTTCAACGTGCGCTATGTGCTCGAGCGCGACTTCTGGACCGACGTCAAGATCATTTTCAGCACGCTGGCAGCGCTGCTCCGATAGCGAGGCACGCCATGCCAGCCTGGACCACGCTGCTGCACCTTGGCGACCTGCGCCTGACCGTGCCGGCTGCCGCCGGCATCGCCGCCACCTTGCTGCTCATGCGGGCCCGGCGTACGGCCCTGCACTGGTCGATCCATTTCGCGCTGGCCATGCTTGCCGTTGGGCTGAGCAAGATCGCCTTCATGCTCTGGGGCACCGGCATTGCCGCGCTGAAGTTCAAAGCCTTGAGCGGACATGCGACCGGGGCCGCGGCCGTGCTGCCCGCCCTGCTGTATCTGTTCGTCCAGCTGAGGCATGCGGCCCCAGCCCTGCGCGATGCCCCAACGCACTGCGTCCAGGCCGGTCCCGCACCTCCGGACTACGCCACCTGCGCGGCGCTGCTGGCCGGGCTGGCCGGCGGCCTGCTGGTGGCGCTGGCCCTGGTCGCCGCGCGCGAACACAGCATGGCTGAAGCGCTGGCCGGCTATATCCTCGGCAGTGCCGTCAGCATTGGCGTGCTTGTCCATGCCCGCCCCGCGGCCGCGCGATGGCCGCTGGCCGGGCTGTGCTGGTTTGGTGCGATATTCGCGCTCGCCGCATGGCTGATGCACCCCCTACCGGTGAGTTACTGGATGATCAAAGCCGCCCGCCTGCTGGCCGGCCCGCGTCCCCTGCACGCGCTCTCCATGGATTAGCCGCCCCCTTTTCGCTACCTCACACTTCGGAGGCTATCATGACGTCCCGTTCCATGCCCCGCATGACCCTGCTCGACGAGAGCAATCTGCGCGCCGACTCGCCCCACTCGATAATGATTTCGCTGCTGCGAGGTATCGCTGCGATCGAGGTCGCCGCGGCCCACCTGCGCAACGAATTTCTTCCCGGCATGCGCGAGATGTCCGACCCCGCGCCATGGTACCTGGCACTGGCTTTCCTCACCGGCTTCGCCCATCAGGCCGTAGTCGTGTTCTTTTTGATCAGCGGGTGGCTGGTGGGCGGCAGTCTGTGGAACAAATATGGCAAGCCGCAGGCGCTGGCGCTGTATGCGATCGACCGGCTAACCCGGCTATGGACTGTGCTGGTTCCGACCTTCGTGCTGATGGTGGCAATCGGCGTGGTCAGCGGCCAGCTGGACCCGCGCAAAATTGACTTCTCCCCGGACAACGCCTACTCGCTGACAGTCCTGCTCGCCAACCTGCTCGGGCTGCAGACCATCTCCGTGCCTAAGTTCGGCGGCAATTATCCGCTGTGGAGCCTGGCCAACGAAACCTGGTATTACCTCCTGTTTCCGCTGCTGTTGCTGTTTCTGAAAGGACGCGCCTGGCCGTATCGCCTGGCCACGGGACTGATCATCGCCGTCGTCGCCGCGCTCCTGCCGCTGCCGATGACGCTGTACTTCGGCATCTGGCTGCTCGGCGCCGCATTCTCGCGCGTGCGCATCGATTGCAGCCAGGGCGTCAGAGCCGTGATCGTGTGCGCGCTGCTCGCATTCGCCGTATTCTTTCGTCTAACTGGCGACAATGACGATCAGACCATCGCGTCGTTTCCGCAAGACTTGCTCATCAGCATTCCGGTTCTCCTATTGCTGTCGGCATCGATGGGAAAAGCCAATCTCTCCCACAGACCGGTGCGGCATCTGCATGCGGTGGCGAACGTTTTTTCGAGTTTCTCCTTTACCCTGTACGTCGTGCATGTCCCCTTGCTGGGCTTGATGCGCTATGCAGGCCACGCCTGGTTCGGGAAGGTGCAACTCGGCGCCGACCGCTTGCTCGACCTTGCGACCTATACAGCCATGCTCCTGTTCATGCTGCTGTTCGCGTATGGGTTCTATCTGCTGTTCGAGGCAAGGACGGGCGCGGTACGGCGCATCGTAAAGACCGTGCTGCTGCAAAAGCGAGGAGTGGCGGAGACGCTCACCTAGACCGAAGCGCCAGCCAGAGCTGGCCCATTCCCTTGTGACGGTGGGGGCCGCGCGCGGCCCCCAGCCGCAGGCAATCGGAGTACCTGCACGCATGGCCACGGGAGGAATAAGTTGGCTGAGTCCGCAAGCGCTCCGGGTTGTCACGGCGGTCGGACAAATCCCACTTGCAAAATGCGTGGTCCGCCGGCTCGACGTCCGTCCGAGCGATTGTTGACTTAACCACATCCGACGCCGGCGCCGCCGCTCCCGGCGGCATACTCCCCAACATGGGTCACAAAAATGACAACCAGCCGAACGCGGGCTGGCCATCCCGGCCCTTGCCCACTTCGTCCTACCGCTCGGACTTGACCAGCATGTTTGCCACCCCGGATAGTCGGCATGCTAGGCAGGCTTCTGCGCCATGTAGACAAAATGCGAGCGCAATGGTGGCGCCACGGTGACCAGGATCTCGCTGACGATACGAGGCAACCGTGCCAGCCTGCGCGCCAGCGGTGGTGCCAGCAACAGGCTCCGATAACGGTCGCGGGCGGCGGGCCAATAACGCCGTAGCTCGCCGGCAGACACTTTGCGCACGTTTGGATTGCGTGGATTGTTATAGCGAAAATCGAACACCATGCACCATCCACCGGGCGCCACGATGCGCCACATGTCAGCCGCCAGGGCCGCACGCGCATCATCAGCGAGTATCGATGAAAACACGGTGTTGGCACTGGCCAAGTCGACGCTACCGCTGGGCAAGCCGTGCAGGTCGCCCAGATGCCAGCGGATACCGGGCGCGCTGCGCACCAGCGCCAGGTCGAGCCGGTCCTGCAAATATTCGGTCCCGGTCAATCGCTGCGGATCCGCGCCCCAGTTGACCAGCTGGCGCAGAAATCCGCCAGTGCCGCAGCCGACATCGACTACCGCCAGATCATGCAGGTCCGGCCCGACCGCCTCAGCGAGCATCGAACCGGCAACACGCCAATGGGCGGCAAGCTGGTCCATGATCTCTTGCCGGTGCCATGCATAAGCTGAGTGCCGCTCGGTATTTAGCCACGCCTGGTAGACGCGGCGGATACGTTCCGGTTCGCTTGGATGTTGGTGCGGACCATTCATCGTGTTTGAATAGCCTGATGGGACGGTACGCTGGGGATGCGCTCACCTTCTTCGTCCCCGCCCTGGTATTGATAGGCGCCGATATCGGTGTCGGCATCCCTGGCTCGCGGCCGGCCGGCGAAATCGTAGCCCGGTCCTTGGCCCGCGCTGGCCCGGGCGCGCGCCGGCGAACCGCTGCGCAAACGGAAATCCGGCGTTCCGCCCCCACCATAGGCCACAAATTGCGGGTCGGCGATCCAGCCCGCAGCGCCGCTCTTTGCCCGCTTGATGCGCCAGTCGGCACGCGTGTTGCCAAACACCAGATTGTTGAGAAATCGGTTATTTACACCCGTGTTTCCCTGTTCAACAATACCGAACTGATTGTCGTAAGCGATATTGTTCGCCACCACGGTATGGTCGTTACCACCCGCGAAATAGTACGGGTCGCCACCACCGACGACGATGCCGGTACCCGATCCCGCCACGGTATTGTGCGACACCACGACGGCGCGCGCGTCATGCCACAGATGAATGGCCGCGCCGGAGACCCGGTAGACGATATTGTTGCTGACATCACCGGTGGTGCTGACATATATGCCATGCACATAGCGGCAGCCAGCCGGCCCCACATCGTGCACCAGATTGCCGATGGCGCGCGAATCCACGCCACGATAGTAGCCGTCGATGCCGATTGCCGAGCCACCCGCGCTGGTGCACGCCACCGTTCGAGCCAGGTGATGCACGCGGTTGGCGCGGATCACACCGTCCGAGCCGCCATGGTAGATGCCGTGGGTCCACTTGACGCCGCCCTGATCGACGCTGGCGTCGACATCGAAGCCGACGATGTCGACATGGCTGCCGCGGTTGTTCCAGGCGGTGTCGTTGGACGACGCCAGCGGCGGCACGATCCGCGCGGCCCAGCGCCGGGTCGACACATAATAGATACGCGCGCCAATCGCCCCGCTGGCGCGCGTGGTAAAGCCTCCGGCATAGCGGCCGGGTGCCACATACACGGTCGTGCCAGGAACGGCCAGTTGCGCGGCCCTGGCGATGGTGCGCAGCGGCGCGGCCAGGGTGCCCGGATTGTCATCGGCTCCACCGGGGCCGACATACAGGCGGAACGGCGTCGCCGGCAGGCTCGCCAGATCGGCCTGCGAGTACGCCGCCGGCAAGACGCTGGTCGTCAGCGCCTGCGTCGCCATCGCCGCTTCGCTCATGTCGCATTCACCAACTGGGGTCGGCGATCGTACTTGAGTTGGTACACCGGGGCGCCGAGGCGTTGGGGCTGATCGTTGAACAGCATGCCTTGCGGCGAGATGCCGGCATGATTGAGCCGCTTGATCGACTCGTTGATGTCGCCTTCCGTCGTCACGCCGGCGCGGGCAAGAATGAATACCGCCCCCACGTGTGCGCCGATCACCAGCGCATCCGACACGGACAGGATCGGCGGTGGGTCGATCAGCACCAGGTCGTAGTCGTGGCGCACGCTCTCGAGCAACTGACCGAGATTCATGCGCTGCAGGCATTCGGCGCGGTTCGAGGGCACCGCTCCAGTCGGGATGAAATCGAGGTTGTCGAGCACGCCGCGGTGGATGAGCTCCGATGCACCAGCCCCATCGATTGCCGCCGTCAGCCCGCGATCGCGCTCGACACCGAAATAGCGGTGCAAATGGCCGTTGCGCAAATCGGCATCGATCAGCAGCACGCGTTTGCCGCTGGCGGCCATCACCGCGGCAAAATTGGCCGACAGGAACGACTTCCCAAGCTGACGGCCCGGTCCGGCGAACATCACTACATTGTTCTTCAGATGAGGCAAGGCATACAGCAGGGCGGCGCGGAAGCCGCGCAGGCTTTCGATCGCAGCGTCTTCGGGCGATTCGTGCGCCAGCAGGAGCATACGGCCCTGCTCCCCTCTGGCTTTGCGGCGCAGTTTTTCCTCCTGGTTGCTGTGCGGGATGCTGGCGTACACCACCCGCGCACCGAGCATCTTCTCGATATGCTCCGGGTCGTCGATTGCCCCGCCAATGGCCTTGCGTGCGAACGCAATCAGGATGCCGAGAAACATGCCCGTCACGGCAGCCAGGGCCACGATCAATGGACGGTTCGGCTTGAGCGGACTCTCCGGCGCCATCGGCGCATCGATCAGGCGCACATTGCTGACCCGCCCCACCGAAATCAGGCGCAACTGGTGCGCCGTGTTCGATAGTGCGGTGTACAGATCGGTATTGACCTTAATGTCCCGCAATAGGCGCGCTTCGTCGCGTTCAAGCCTCGGCAACGCCTTGATGCGCCCCGCTGCCTCGGCAATCTCGACATCCACGTCGTGGCGCTGCTTGTTCAGGCCGCGCAGGATGGGATGATCGTCGGTAAACCGGGTCAGCAGTTCGGTGCGTTTCTGGTCGAGCTCGAACTTACGGTTACGCGCAGAGGCCGCTTGCTGCAAGCTCATGCGCGCCTCCTCGGCCATATTGATGGTGCCGTTGCTGTTGCGGAAATTGTTGTACTTATCCTCGGATTGTTCGAGCTGGTGCTTCAGGGCCGGCAGTTGCTGGTTGAGGAAGGCCAGCGATTTTTCCGCCTCCTCGGTCTTGCGCGCCAGATTCTGGCGCATGTACTCGCGGCCGATCTCGCTCAGCAGGCTGTTGATGCGCTGCGCATCGTCGCCCTGCATCTTGACTTCGATGATGCCCGACTGTTTTCCCTGCTCGGTAATGACCATGGCGGTTTGAATGCGTTCGATGGTGCGCAGGCGCGAGTGGCGTTTGAGGATGAACTCGGCACCCGGATTGCCGTCGAGCGTGTCGACGCGCAGCTCGATGTCGCCGCCGCGCGCAGGGATGCGATGGGTGGTGCCCACGCGCCCTTCGTAGACCGCGTCGAGCGCCTCGCCGCTCAAGTGGTAGACGCCCTGTCCTTGCGCGGTCAGGACGAACTCCAGATTTTGCGCCGGCCCCGGCACTTCGAACAGCGACACCTCGGCTTTCTCGGGCCCCCAGACATAGCCGCCGCGGCCAAGTATGCCGGGCTCGGACAGCGCGCTGGCATGGCGGTTGGCAAACCAGAAGCCGACCACCGGGAAATACTTGGGCCGCACATCGATGTACAGCTGCAGATTGTCAACCGCATTGGCAATGACCATGCGCGAACGCAGCAGCTCCATTTCGGCAATGGGCGCTTTCTTGGTTTCGAACAGCGACGACACTTCGCTCAGAATATTTTTCGAGGCGTTGGGACTTTCCTCCTCGACGTGGATCATCAGGTTGGCCTCGTACACCGGGCTGGCGATGAGGGCATACACGATCGCGATCGAGCTCACCAGCAGCGTAATCAGGCCAATCAGCCAGCGGCTGTCGTACAGGATGTTGAAGTATCCCTTCAGGTCGATGTCATGCGTGTCCCGTTCGGGCAGCGGGGCACGCGCCGCCAGCGGCACGCTCACCAAGGGCGTACTTTGGCGGATGGTCGAGACAGGAAGCGGATCACCTTGCCGGCTCATGATGGACTCCTTCGTGCGAAACTGGCTGGATGGCCTATGGTCGGTTGGTAACGCCGATTGCCTGCGACAATGCGCCGGGAAACAGCATGCTCAAATTGCGGTGCCAGTTGGCCAGCGGCGAGGCGGCCACGTACACCAGGTCCTTGGGCCGCAGCTCGAACGCTTCGGCCATGGCCAGCGCGCCGGTCTTGCGGGCGTCGAGCTGGAACACTTCGGTGCGGTCCACACTGCGGCGCACCACGTACACCTGGCGCGAGTCGCCGGTGGTGGGACTGATGCCGCCCGACTCGCCCAGCGCCTCGTTCAAGGTCAGGCGGCCGTTATGCATCGTCAGCGCCTTGGGGGCAACCACTTCGCCCGACACGAACACCTTGCTCTCGTCGCGCGAATGGACCCGTACGACGTCGCCGTCGGCCAGCATCACGTTGCCGGGATTGATGCCCTTTTGCACCAGGGAGCGCAAGTCGATGCTGTAACGGGCGTCGCCGCGTTCGAGCGCGATGCGGCTTTGGTCGGCGCTAGGGAGAAGGCCGCCGGCACGGTTCAGCGCTTCCATCAGGGTCATGGGGATATCGTTGATGGCTTGCAGGCCAGGCGACTTGACCTCGCCGTCGATGTACACCCGCTTGCTGCGGTAGGCCTGCACGCGCAGCGTGACGTTGGGGGCGGCGATATAGCGCGCCAGGCAGCGTGCCACCATTGCCCGCGCCTGTTCTTCCGTCAGGCCCCCGACCTTGAGCATGCCGGCCAGCGGGAACTGCACGCGCCCGTCGTGATCGACCACAAAGCCGGCCGGCGGCGCGCCCGGTGCGCCGAGGTCGACGTTGACGGTCGACGCGGCCACTCCCTGGCCGGCCAGTTCGGGATGGTCCCAGACAATAATCGACAGGATGTCGCCGCGGTCGATCCGGTAAGGCGGTGGCGCGCTGACGATCAGGCTGGCGATGGCCTTGTTGTCCATCCGCTCGCGTTCGCGCCGATCGGCCTCGATCACTTGATCGGTAATGAGCTGGGTGCGCGGGACTGCGGCGTCCACCTCGTGTTCGGGCATGCTCACATTGCTGGCGCAAGCAGTGACAAAGGACAACATCAGCAGCAGGCTATAGCGGCGCAGGAAAATCTTTGTGGAAAGTTTCATGATGATTGCCAAATTAAACACGGTCGAGACCAGAGTAAGTGAGCACCATTTGGCGAGCTTTGCTAAAGATCAAACGGCGTTCCTGGCCGCGCATCGGCTCCATTCGGTGCGGTGCGCGCGATGTTTATGGCAATCTATTTCCGCTAAGGTAACTCCTCCATCAGCTTGAGCGCCTCGTCGAATTTCCACACGCGGCGGATGTCGATGACGTCGGAGCGCGACGCGACATTCGGCGGGAAGGCGGAATAGCGCGCGTTGACGCGCACGATGCGGCGCACGGCTTCATCCATGTCGGCGCGCCCGCTGGAACGGATGATCGTCACTTCCTCCACACTACCGTCGCTGCGCAGGGCAACGTTCACGAGCGGATCGATGCGCACGATATTGGCCCAGGAGGGCGGGTAGTTGATGGTGCCGTTACGCTCGATCTTTTGACGCCAGCTGTCGACGAACATACGCAGCGGCACATCGCGTTCGTTGCTGCCCACGACAACGCGACGGTTCTGCCGGGCCATCGGCCCGGGAGGCGCCCCCTTCAGCAGGTCGAGTCCCTTGACCAGCTCACGCGCGCTTTTGCCCAAGGGACTGGCCGCCCCGTTGATGGACGCGGAAACACCGGCTCCGGGCTGACCATTCGCCGCGCCTGCCGGCTCACTTGCTGCCCCGGATCCGGTTTGCGCCACGGCCCGTTCGCGCGCGAGATCGTTGGCACGCTGCTGCGCGGCGCGATCTTGGGCAGCCCGTTCCTGGGCCAGGCGCTCCTGCGCGGCGCGTTCCTGCTCGGCGGCGCGCTCGGCCGCCACACGCTGCTGTTCCGCCCGCTCCTGCAGCTGCTGGTCCTGCGCCGCCTTTTCGCGCTCGGCTGTTTGCAGTGCCAACTGTTCCTGTTCGGCCCGCTCCTGCTCCTGCGCGGCTTTCTGCTGTGCCAGCTTGTCCAGTGCGGCTTTCTCCTGCGCGGCCCGGTCCTCGGCCTGCCGCTGCTGGGCGGCCTGCTCCAGCGCCAGCCGTTGCGCTGCCTCGTTCGCGGCCTGCTCCTTGCGGGCGCTGTCCTGTGCCAGTTGGTCCTGACGCACCCGCTCCACCGCCAGGCGTTCCTCCTCCGCCGCCGTGCGTTCCCGTTCCAGCTGTTCGAGTCTCATCCGTTCGGCAAGTTCGGCCTCGCGCCGCGCTTCCTGCTCGCGCGCAAGGACCACGGCCTCCGCCGCCGCGGCTGCATTCTCGGCATCACTGCCGTCATTGCTGCCCAACTGGGCTTGCTGGGGATCGAGGGTTTTCTGCTCGGCTTCTTCCGGTTGCGGCGGCGCCACCGTAAAGTCATTGACCAGCGCGTCCTGCGCAATCACGCGGGGCGCAACCCGGTCCAGATCGCGCGGCACCGGACTGCTGATCCGGCGCGCCTGGCGCGGCCGCTCGCGCCGCAGTGGCGGCGCGGCCGGTGCGGGCGCAAGCGGAACCGGCGCCGGGCGCGGATCGACCAGGCCCATGCCGGACACCGGTGGTGTCGTTGCGGCCGGCACAGGCGCATCCGCCACGGGAGTGGGCGCAAGCGGCGGCACCGGGGGCGCCGGATCGGCGCTCATCTTGGCAATGCGGATATTGATCGGCGCACCGCCGGACGCCAGCCCCAGTCCCAGTCCCGGCACGCCAAAGCGCAGCGACAGCACCAACGCGTGCAGCAACAGCGAAACCAGCACCGCGCCGATGAGGCGCCGATTGAGCTGATCGACCGACGGCGCGCGTGGCGCCTGCAGGGCGAAGTTCATGCAGGGGTCACGCGCCGCTGTGCTGCCGCTGTTGCCATTGATGCCTCGGAACCGGGTTCATGGGTGCTTTGAATTCTAATGGAAAACACTGTGCGGAGGAGAACAGTTGGGCTCGGAAAACCCAGCCGTTACGCTTGTGGCGGATCAAAGTCAGGCCCCATGCCCTATTTAGTATGAATTCAATCATTACTCAACCGAGCAGGCCTGCCCATGCAAGTTCCCTCCTTGTGCGACACCACGCCCGCCTTCGACACCACCGCCTTTCGCCAAGCCCTGTCGCAGTTTGCCACCGGGGTCACGGTCGTCACGGCCTGCCTGCCCGGCGGCGAATTCGTCGGCGTAACGAGCAACTCCTTCACGTCCGTGTCGCTGCAGCCCCCGCTGGTGCTGTGGAGCCTGGCACACGGCGCCAGCACGATGGACAAGTTTGCCGCCGTCCAGCACTACGTGGTCAACGTGCTGGCCGGCGACCAGCCCGCGCTGGCGCGCCACTTTGCCCAGCCGGCCGCACGCCGCTTCGACACGCTCGCTTACCGTCTGTCGGCACGCGGCGCGCCGGTGCTGGCCGGCACGGTGGCGTCGTTCGCATGCCGGCACCGCTGGGGACAGCACTGAAG
>CBFGOU010000059.1:0-13701 GCA_965650445.1 uncultured Oxalobacteraceae bacterium
GGCTAGGATAGCAGGCCGTGGCCGGTTTCGCCATGGCCTGCTCAGCGCAGCGTTTCCACCAGCACCCGCCCCTCGGCGCCGGCCGGCGGGCGCACCCGCAGCAGGTGGGCCAGGGTCGGCGCCAGGTCGACCGCCTCGGCGTACTCCCCGTAGTTGCCCGGCTTGATCCACGCTTTGCCCATGATCATCAGGGGAACGTTGGTATCGTAGGCGTAGGGCGTGCCGTGCGAGGCACCGGTGCCGCCGGCGCTGAAGATCCAGAACGGTTTGATGACGGCCATCAGGTCGCCCGAGAGCTGGCGATTCCAGGCGCGCCGCATCAGGGTGGCGGTGCGGGTGGTGGCGGCGCCGTTTTCGAGCTGGGTACGGGTCATGACGTCGGCGATGCCTTCGTAGTTCAGCAAAAAGCGCGCGGCGCTGTTTTCCAGGTCTTCGCGGCGGATGTTGCGCTGTTCGGCGGCGGCGTAATCGAGGTAAATGTTGGGCATCGAGGATTTCTTGACCAGCTTGTCGATGCCGTATTGATCGCTCAGATGCTTGCCGAGCGCAGCCAGCATCTTGTCGCTGTCGAGCCGCCCGGCGTCGATGCCGCGCGCCTGCGAATACTCGGGAACGTTGGCAAAGCCGTGGTCGGCCGTCAGCACCAGGATGACATTGTCCAGGCCCACGCGCTGGTCGAGAAAGCCGAAGAAGCCGGCCAGCATGCGGTCCAGCCGTTGCAGGTGGTCGTGCGACATGCGGCTTTCGGGGCCGAATTCGTGATTGATTACGTCGTGCGCGGACAGGCTCACGCCCAGCAGGTCGGGCACGCCCGCCGGATTGTTGCCGAGATTTTCGCCCAGTACCGCCGCCTTGGCGAAGTCGAGCGTCATTTCGTCGAGGAAGGGGCTGGTCTTGAGGGCTTTGTAGTAGCCGGCGTCCGGCTTGGCGCCGCTACTGCCGAAGCTCAGCGGCAGGCTCTTGCGCGGCAGGGTCGAGTCGCCGCTGTAGGCGCTGTCGGGCAGCAGCGCGCTCCAGCTCTGGCCGGCGTAGCGGTCCTGCGCGCGCTCGGCGCGCACCCGCTGGACCCAGGCCGGATGCTCGCGCATGTAATACGTGCTGCTGGCGAAATTGCCGCTGTTTTCCATGTACATGTAGGCGGTGCCGGTCTTGCCGGCCAGCAAAATGGCGCCGCGGTCCTTGCCGGACACGGTCACCACCTTGCTGCGGCTGCCGGTGGCGTAGCGCAGTTCGTCACCCAGCGTGGGGACGCGCAGCCGGGCCGGCGAGGTGCCGTCCTTCGCATCGGTTTTTTCGCCCAGATAGGTATACCGGACGTCGTCGGTGCAGTAGACCGGTTTGCCGGTGGCCGGGTCGATCCAGTTGTTGCCGATGATGCCGTGGCGGTAAGGGTAGGCCCCGGTCAGGATGGCGGCATGGCCGACCGCGGTGACGGTGATGCCGTGCGCCTGATGGGCATTCGAAAACCACGCGCCCTGCTCGAGCAGGAGGCGCAGGCCGCCCTGGCCGAACTGGTCGCGGTAGCGCAGCACCTGTTCGTTGGGCAGACCGTCGACCACCATGACCACCACCAGCTTGGGCTGGGACGGGGCACTGGCGGCGTGGGCGGCGCCGGCAAGAGACAGGGTGGCGATGAAGACGGCACGCAGAAGGACTGTGATCATGTTGTTCTGTTATTGAGCTGGCGGGAGCGCCGAGTGTACACCAGCATCGCATTGAGTTGCAGCAAAGGCGGCGCGCGCCAGTTGCTCAACTATAGAGTGGCGCTCAGTCTGTCCGTGGGCGCACTTTCTTTCGACTGGAGAAGACATGACTATGCGCAAAACCTTGCTAGCCGCGCTTGCCGGCGCGCTGCCCTTGCTGGCCGGTGCCCAGGTGCTGCCGGCCCGTTTCATGATGAACGGCCCGGCCGTGCTGTCGCCGCAGGCCGCCGCCGCCGCGCTGAACCAGCTCAGCGCCCAGCGCGCGCTGAGCGGCTTCAATCCCGACCACGCGCTGCGTCTGGCCACCCAGCATCCGGGCGAGCAGGGCACGTATGTGCTGCGCGCCGACCATACCTACAAGGGCGTACGCGTGTTCGGGTCCGAATCGGTGGTGGTGACCGATGCAAAAGGCAAGATTTTGTCGGAATCGGTGGCCGAGCGGCGCCAGAAGCTGGGCAAGGCCGTTCCCACTGCGGATGGGCCAGGCATCGGCGGCTTCAGTGTGCAGCCCTCGATCACGCCCAAGGATGCGATCGACGCGGCGCTGCGTTCGCTGATGCAGGGCGGGACGCAAATGGGCGTGGCGGTGGTGGCGCCGCGCGCCGAGCTGATCGTCTACCCCATCGTCAAGACCGAGCGTGCGCCGGGCGCGGCCGACAAGCCGGAAGAGGAACTCAACGCCGTCGACGTGGAGGAAGTGGTCGAGCGCTACGAGCTGGCCTATCTGGTGCACACCCGCATGCGCTTGGGCAACCAGCCGCAGTACCACGACACCGTGGTCAGCGCCAGCGACGGCCACATCATCGACCAGTGGAGCATGCTGCAGACGGTGATGGGCACCGGCAAAAGCCAGTACAACGGCAGCGTGCCGCTGTCGACCACCCAGGATGGCGCCACTTTCCGCATGATCGATCCGATGCGCGGCAGCGGCGGCCAGTATGGCGCCATGGCCATCACCAATGCCAACCACGGCTCGGAGGCGGGCGAAGTGTTCAGCAACGCCAGCAACGAGTGGGGCGACGGCAAGCAGTACGTCGATGGCGGCAGCACCACCGACGCCAACGGCCAGACCGCCGCGGTGAACGCCATGTGGGGCTTGATGAATACCTACGACACGTTGAAAAACGCGCTCGGCTGGCAGTCGCTGGACGGCCACAACACCGCCACCTACATCGCCGCCCACGTCAATACCGCCTACGACAATGCGTATTACAGCGACACCTGCAAATGCATGTTCATCGGCGACGGTTCATCGTTCACCAGCCTGGGGGCGATCGATGTGGTGGGGCACGAAATGGGCCACGGCGTCACCGCGTCCACGTCCAACCTGCTGTATTTCGCCGAATCGGGCGGGCTGAACGAGTCGAGCTCGGATATCAATGGCGAAGTGGTGGAAGCGTATGCGCGCGCCGGCGGCCAGGGCGACAGCATTCCGCTGACGGGCAACGACTGGGTGCTGGGCAAGGAGATCAGCAAGAACGGCACGCCATTGCGCTGGATGTACCGGCCCAGCAAGGATGGCAGCAGCCCGGACGCCTGGTCGGCCTCGATCAAGCGCATGGACGTGCACTACAGCAGCGGGCCGAATAACCGCATGTTCTATTTCCTGGCGCAAGGGTCCAAGGACGACAAGGACAGCGATTACTTCAGCAAATATCTGGTGAAAAAGCCGGCCGCCATGAGCGGCATCGGCCTGGACAAGGCCTACCGGATCTGGTTCAAGGCGTCCACCACCAAGTTCACCTCGATCACCAACTACAAGGATGCGCGCGCCAAGCTGCTGGCGGCCGCGCAGGAATTGTATGGGACGGGCAGCCGCGAAGCGGTGGCGGTGCAGCGCGCCTATGCGGCCATCAATGTCGGCGCCGACATCGACGAGACCGCTCAGGCCGCGCCGGCCGGCGGAATCGCACCGCGGTAAGCCAGCTTGGCGGCCGCCCGCCGGTTGGCCTGGGCGGCCGCCTCGGCACTGGTGGCGCCGCGCTGCAGGTGGAACAGGAAGCTGCCGTTCCACAGGTCGCCGGCGCCGGTGGTATCCAGCACTTTCTCGGCCTTGACGCCGGGCACATGGCGGGCCGGACCGGCCGCCGTCAAAATGCAGCCGTCGGCCCCGCACTTGAGCGCGACATTGCGGCTGCGCTCGGCGAAGCGCCCCGCCAGCGCGAAGCCGGCGTCCAGGCTGTCGTCGTTCACATCCACTTCTTCCTCCCCGCCCAGCAATACGGCATCGGCCGGATGGCTGGGCAGCAGCCACTCGGCCAGCGGGGCGATCTCGTCGAAGGCGGCGCGCGCCGCGGCCAGCCCGCCTTGCGCGGCCCACAGGCGCGGCCGGTAATTCGGGTCGTAGGCGATGCGCACGCCGTGGGCGGCGGCGATGCGGGCCGCTTCGAGGGTGGTGCGGCGGGCGCTGTCGGACAGGGCCTGGGTGATTCCGGACAGCAGCAGCCAGTGGCTGGAGGCCAGGTAGGCCGGGTCCAGATCGGCCGGGCTCATGCGTGAGGCGGGCGTGCCCTGGCGCCGGTAGGTGAATTCGCGTTCGCCGTTCTCGGCCACCGAAATGAAATAGATGCCGTTGTCGCCCGGCTGCATCAAGGCATGGCTGGTGTCGATGCCTTCGGCGCGCCAGCCGTCCAGCAAGCCCTGGCCGAAGGGATCGTCGCCGACCCGGGTGAGAAAGCCGCACTGGCCGCCCAGGCGCTGCATGGCCACCAGCGAATTGAGCACGTCGCCGCCGAAACCGCGCCTGAGCGTGGCCGCGGTGGTGAGCGGCTGCTCGGCATGAAACTCGACCATGCATTCGCCGAGTCCGATCAGGTCAAAGTGGCGCGGGCGGGTCAGGTCGTTCATGCAGGCTCCAAAAGTACCAAACAGGCGGTGGAAAAGCACGCAGCTTGCCCGCTTTTTACCTTTTGCGCAATTCCGGCCAGACACAATGTTCAGCTGCGCGCCTGTGCTCGCCCAATAGGTTTTAAATACATACAGTCCGCGCGCCACGCAGATGTAACAAAATTACTATTTTTACCTGATTGCATTAAAATTATCATTTACCAATTCACTCATCGGGAGCGCACTATGGCGATCAACACAACAAGGCATTGGGCCGCGCTATCGGCCCTGCTGGCACCGGCCGTGGTGATGGCCGCGCCGCTGTACAGCGTCGCGCCGATCGGCAATATCGGCGGCGCCAGCGGCGATCTCAGCGATATCAATAACGCTGGCCAGATCGTCGGCTATGCGCTCAGCGGCGCCAATACCGTCAATGCCTATGTGTCGGCCAATGGGGTCAGCACCAATCTGCATCCGGCCGGCACCAGCGCCAGCTATGCGGCCGGCATCAATGACAGCGGCCTGATCGCCGGCTACGTGACGGCCGCGGGCGAAACGCGCGCAGTCACATTTTCCGGTAACAGGGTGACCAGCCTGGGCGTGCTGAACGGCAGCACCGGCGACAGTTTCAGCGCGGCCATCAATGACGCCGGCCAGGTGGCCGGTAGCGCCAACCTGTCCGACAACACCACCCAGCGCGCCTTCCGCTACACCCCCGGCAGCGGCATGAGCGAGCTGGGCACGCTGGGCGGGGTCAACAGCGTCGGCAACGACATCAATCAGGGCGGCACCGTGGTTGGCCATTCCGACCTGAGCACCGGCTCCTACCACGCCTTTGCCTACGCGGACGGGGCCATGAGCGACCTCGGCACCCTGGGCGGCACCTACAGTTCGGCCACCGCGCTCAACGACAGGGGCCTGGTGACGGGCTTTTCGTACACGGCCGGCGACGCCTACGCCCACGGGTTCCTGTACCAGAACGGCAACATGACCGATCTGCAGACCTTGGGCGGGCGCAACAGCTACGCCATGGGCATCAACAATCTGGGGCAGGTGGTGGGGCGCTCGGAATTGCTGGGCGGCGGATCGACCCATGCCTTCCTGTATGCCAACGGCACCATGACCGACCTGAACAGTCTGGTCGACCCGGGTTTCGAATACGTGCTGCGCTATGCGGCCGACATCAGCGACACGGGGCAGATCGCCGCGCTGGGCTGCAACGTCGCGGGCACCTTTTGCCAGGGATTCATGCTGAGCCTGGCCGCGCCGGTGCCGGAACCGGAAACCTGGGCGCTGATGGCCTTCGGCGGGGTGCTAGTGGCGCTGGCCGCCCGACGCCAGCGCCGCTTCATCCGTGGCGGGCGCTAGCAGCGGATAGGGATTGACCGGCGTGCCTTTCCACCATTGCTTGGCCGGGGTGAGCTCGAACACGGCGAAGTGCAGGTGCGGCGCGGCCGGATCGGCGTTGCCGGTCACGCCCACATAGCCGATCAGGTCGCCGCGCTTGAGCTGCTGGCCTTCCTTCAGCCTGTCGGCGTAGCGGTCCAGGTGGGCATAGTAATAGGCGTACCTGTCGCTCGGGTCGAACTGGTAAATGGTCAGGCCGCCCGGCTTGCTGTTGAACAGTTTGGCGACCTTGCCGTCGGCCACGGCGAACACCTTGGCCCCCTTGGGCGCCATGATGTCGAGCGCTTCGTGATGGCGTTCGCTGCCGCGCGGCTGGTCGAAGTTGTCGCTCAGCTGCGCCGCGGTGATGCCTTCCACCGGGATCATCAGCCTGCCTTCCGGCGCGCCCTGGCCAGCCACGGCAGGCAGCGGGAATTCCTGCGCGGTCGGGCGCAGCGGCAAGTCCGCTTCGGACAGGTCGGTGCTCACCACCGGCGCCTTGGGCAGTTCGCCCAGCTGGGCGGCGGGCACGGGCGGCGCCACCGCCACCGCCGGGGCCGGAGGATCGTGCGGAAACTGGCGCAGCCAGGCAAACAGGCCGCCTGCACCGACCACAATTCCGAGCAGGAAAGTCATCAGGAAGCGCATCGCCATCTCCTTAATTTTGCAGCACCACTTCGGTGCCGGCCGCCACCACGTCGGCCAAAGTCGTCACATCCCAGTTGGTCAGGCGGATGCAGCCGTGCGACTGGGTCTTGCCGATCGCGCCGGGCACCGGCGTGCCGTGAATGCCGTAATGTTGCTTGGATAAATCCACCCAGGCCACGCCCACCGGATTGTTGGGGCCGGCGGGGATCCTGGCCTTGTCTTCGCCCGCCTTGGCGTCCCAGAACAGTTTGGGGTTGTAGTGGAACACCGGGTTTTTCGATACGCCCGTCACTTTCCAGGTGCCCAGCGGCAGCGGATCGTGCGCGCTGCCGGTGGAGGCGGGGAACTGTGCCATCGGCTTGCCGGCCGTGTCGAACAGCACCAGTGTCTTGCTGGAATTGTCGACCACGATCTTGCCGGCCTTGGGCAGCGGTTCGGTGCCGTCCACATTCGGCACCACGATCTGTTCGCCCGCACGGCGCAAGTCTTTGCCGGGATTGAGGCGCTTGAGCAGGGCCGGGCTGGCATGGAAGCGCTCGCCCAGGGCTTCCTCGGCGCTTTCGTAGTTAAGCGCAGGCAACTTTGCCTTGTCGGCCATTTCCTCGGGAATTTTTTCGAAAGGGCCGGCCACTTCCTCGGCGGCGATGACGTGGCTGCTCAGGGCCTCGGCGTTGTCCTTGTTGAGCGTCTGCCAGGTGGCGGCGTCGAGCTGGCCGGTGGGCGCCAGGCCGTTCTTTTGCTGAAAGCCGGCCAGCGCGGCGCGCATATTGGTGCCCGGCACCCCGTCGATTTCCCCCGGCGAGAAGTGCGCGCGGTCGAGCAGGATCTGGGCGCGCAGGACGGCGGCCTGGTCCTTGGCTTGCGGGTTGTTGACAGCGGCAACGCTCAAGGCGGGAACTTTGGGAGCGGCGGCCTGTGCGGCGATGGCGCCGCCCAGGCAGGCTGCCAGGATGCAAAGTCGTGGTGTGGTCATGGTGCCCCCTGGATAGTCGATGTTCTGAGGATAAGTTTGGCGGGCAGGGGGAGTCTGTGCGGCACCGTACTGATACGGCCCAGCTACAATGGCGCCATGAGCGAGCACGCACACTACCGCATCAGGCTGGAACCGCAAGGCTGGGAATTCGAGGCGCAGCCCGGGCAGACCCTGCTCAAGGCGGCCGAAGCGGCCGGCATCGTGCTGCCCAGTTCATGCCGCAACGGCAGCTGCCGCACCTGCATGTGCATGGCGGCGGGCGGACAGGTGGCCTACCTGATCGAGTGGCCGGGCCTGCTGCGCGAGGAAAAAGCCGCAGGGTGGATCCTGCCGTGCGTGGCGGTCGCGGCGAGCGATCTGGTGCTCGCCAGCCCCGCCGCGCGGCTGGGATGAATGGTCACCAGTGCGCTGCCCACTCTTGCAGGCGCGTCCGGACCTTACCGGCTTGACAAGCCGAGCGCGGCGCTGACGGCAGACCACAGGGCCGGCCACACGCGCGACGTCGTGGCCACTTCGTCGTAGTGGCTGGCCCCGGGAACGATGACGACGTCGGCGCGCTCGCCAAGGGCGCGGGCGCGCGCCGCGTAGTCGTGCGCCGCGCGCGGCGGCGCAATGGTGTCGAGCGCGCCGGTGATCAGCACGGTGTGGCTGCCGTTGGGCATCAGGTCGGCGCCATTGGTGTCGGCGAACACGTCCGGGCGGCTGGCGCTGGGCAGCCCGGCCAGTTGCACGGTGGTACGCGCGCAGCTCGCTTCAATCAAGTCCTTTTCGTGGCGCAGATCGGCCAGGGCGCCCAGGCTGATGATCCGGCGCACCGGCAGCGGCGCGCCGTGGAACAGGGGGCTGGCCGCCGGGATGCGGCCGCGCCCGGCGATCCACTGCACCAGCTGGCCGCCGGCCGAGTGGCCGATGGCGACGATGCGGCCGGTGTCGAGCCGCTGGCGCGGCGCCTCGGCCGCCAGCCGGTCGAGCGCGGCGTGCATGTCCAGATAGGTGCCCGGATAGCCGCCGCCGGCTTCGTCGACCCGGCGGTATTCCAAATTCCAGGCCGCGATGCCGGCCGCGGCCAGTGCGCCGGCCAGATGGCGCAACTGTTCGATGCCGCCGTATTTCACGGTCCAGCAGCCGCCGTGCACCAGCACGGCCACGGGAAACGGGCCGGGGCCGTGCGGCAGGAACAGCTCGGCATATTGCGAGGCCGCGGCGCCATAGGCAAAGCTGGCGGTGGGGGCGGGACCGCGCAGGGCCAGATAGTCATCCAGGGTCATGGGCGGGGGAAAACGCGAGGACATGGCGGCCTTTCGGTGGAGGAGGCGAGGCCATCATAGCCCCGCGCACGATTGAACCGGCGCACAGAAGTTTTCAGTTTATCCATGCTAGTCTGCGCAAAACCAGCGAGGACCGATATGCAAATTGCAAGGCAGGAATATAAGGGTTTTTCGATCGAAGTCACGCCGCTGAAGGACTGCAACGACTTGTGGGACTTCAGCTACCGCATCCAGCGCCCCGGCGCACAAGGGGCGGTCGACATCACGCGCGGGCAGACGGCGGGCGGGCACGCCAGTGCCGACATCGCCTGTGCTGCCGGCGTGCAAGTTGCGCGTACCGAGATCGACAACCTGCTGGCGCAATGAGTTGACCGCCCCGCGCGTTCATTCACCAATCAGGAGACCGTCATGAGCCAATCGAAATCCCCCGACACCACCCAGGCAGCAGCACTGAGCTAGGCCAGCGGCAGGTCCAGCTGGGCGGCCAGATGCGCCCCCTCGTTGGTGGCGCGTCCGACCTCCTTGCCGACCGGGTGCCAGTCGAACGCGTCTGGACCCAGGCCGAGCGAGCGCAGGAAATGCTCCGCCTGTTTCGACGACAAGTCCGGATCGAGCCACAGCGCGGCATCCTGCGCGCTGAGCACGACCGGGCGGCGGTCGTGCACGTCGACCATGCCGCCTTCGGCATCGGCCGTGATCAGCACGAAACCAGCCTCGGACGGATGCTCGCGCACCGGACCGGGGGCCGCGATGGCGGCGATGAACATCGGTTCGCGGGTCTTGAGGTGCACATGCCAGGGTTGCTTGCGGCCTTTTTCGCCGGTCCACTCGTACCAGCCGTCGGCCGGCACGATTGCCCGTCCGGTCTTGACCAGGCCGGCCCAGTAACGGTTGGACAGCTTTTCGATGCGGGCATTGATGGTGACCGGCACCTTGCCGACCGCCCAAGCCGCGCGGTAGCCCCAGAACGTGTCGTCCACGGCAAGGCGGCCGTCGCGCACCCGCATCACCGGGCGCCAGGTGCCGGGCGCGGCGTTGTAGCTGGGCGTGGACAGGCTGTCGACCAGGGGCTCGGCGCCGCTCCAGCGCATGGCGGCGATGTATTCGGCAAGGGTGTGGTTCTGGTCCAAGCGTCCGCACATGGGCGAACTCCTTCAGGGGATGGCGATGGCTGGAACGATACCGCGCATCAGGTAAATTGAAAATAGCGATTAAGAGAGGACATCATGTTCAGCATTACCGACAGTTTTGACGATTTTGGCCAGTACCGCCATTGCGACGACCGCCGTGCCCACAGCACGCCCGACCCGGACGTCCCTCCCGACCCGAAACCTAGCCCGCTGCCGGACGATGTGCCGCCGCCGGTCAACGCGCCGGTCGAAGAGCCCACCCTGCCGGTGCCGCCGATCAAGGCTTGACGGACCGGGCAGGGCGCCAGGGCTTACTGAGGCCGGTCGGGCGGACCGCCGGCGTCATCACCGTCGTCCTCGTCCCGGTGCGGCAGGGGCGGGATGTTTTTAATCAGTTCCTCTGTTTCCAGCTGGCCCGGGGTTTTTTCACCACTGCCGATATCGGCTTCATCGCTCATCGGTTTGGCCTTGGCCGGGTCGCGCGCGGCGGGATTGGTGTGCATGGTGCCTCCTGTGGTGGAAAGAACATGGGCCGATGCTAGCAGCGCCCCCGCGCGACCGGCGCGCAATACGGGACGCAACGCATCATTGCATGGGCGGCAAGTGTGTTGCCACGTAGATACAAATTGAGAAATATGTGCTGGCGGTCACACGGCCGTCACAGAATCATTTCTATAATCAAATCGTCAGTTCGTTTTATTGTTCTGGGGAGAACATCATGGGTAACTCGCTGCACAACAAAATCTATCTTGGCCGTCATTCGCTGCTGCATTCGAAGCGGCTGCAGGCGGCCATGCTGCTGGGCGCGGTGGCCAGTCTGGGGCTGGCCTGGCTGGCGCTGCGGATCTTGCGCTGAGAGGGCGCGGCTTTGCGCCGTGCCGGTTTGCGGTTACCATGGGCGCCCTTGTTGAGCATCATGGATAGCGGCAAATGAAAAACGAAACACTGACTACGGATGAATACGATGCGCTCGAGCACATCGAGCGCGGCGCCAAACACGACCGGGTCAATGCCTGCGTGGGCCGCAACGCCAAGCGCATGGCGGGGCTGAAGCTGATCGATTACAGCCGCGACGGCAAGGTCGCACTGACCGACAAGGGCCGCCAGGTATTGTTTCTGCGCCGCTGTATCGCCGCGCTGCGCGCGCTGGCCGCCAATCCCGCAGCCGAGCTGGGTGCGGAAGTGGCGCGCTTTCTGAGCATGAAGTCGCATATCCAGGCATTGCCGGAGGGCGGCTACGCGGTGACCGACAAGGGCCGTGAATCGCTGGCCGATATCGAGGCAAAGAAGCGCTGATCCGTCGCCCCCCGCATTGGCGAGGGCGCCAGCAGCTTGCTAGCGCGTCCTGCGCTTTTCCGGGCACAGCGCCCGGATCGCCACTTCGGGCGGGACTTTCATTGCGGAGAGATATTCTGCCACTTGTTGCACGCCCAGCGTGGGGATCGCTGCAATGGCCTGGTTGACTACGTCACGGGTGCGAAAATCGGTGCGCGAATGGGACTTGACCGGTTGCCGCTGCGCTCGCTTAGCGCTGAAGTCATGACTCATTATTATCCGTTTTGTATGTTTACTCGCGGGAAGAATAATAAGGGAAATGTGTCATTCTGACCATCAAAATATTTACTGATGGATATTTTTAAGCGATGACAGCGTCGCCGGCCGCCTCTTTCTCCGGCAGGCTGGTGCAGGCGAGCAGCAATTGTTCGAAATCGGCGGCCGGCAACGGACGGCTGAAAAAATACCCCTGCATTTCATCGCAGCCGTGCTCGCGCAGGTAGTTGAGCTGCTCGCCGGTTTCCACGCCCTCGGCGATCACGTTCATTTTCAGGTTGTGGGCCAGGGCGATGATCGAGTCCACGATGGCCGCGTCGTTGACGTCGCGCGTGATGTCGTTGACGAAGGAGCGGTCGATCTTGAGCACATCGATGGGGAAGCGCGACAGGTAGGACAGGCTGGAGTAGCCGGTGCCGAAGTCGTCGATCGACAGTTTCACGCCCAGCGACTTCATATTGTGCAGCAGTTCGACGGCCAGGGTCACATCGCTCATGAACAGCGATTCGGTCAGTTCGATTTCCAGGCAGGAGGGGGGCAGGCCGGTCTGTTCCAGCACCTGGCGCATGTCGGCCACCAGGTTGGGGGCGCTGAACTGGCGCGCCGACAGGTTCACCGCCACCCGCAGCGGCACATGGCCGGCATCCTGCCAGGCCTTGTTCTGGGCACAGGCGGTGCGCATCACCCAGGCCCCGATCGGCACGATCAGGCCGGTTTCCTCGGCCACCGAGATAAAGCGGTTCGGCGCCACCATGCCCAGTTCCGGATGGCGCCAGCGGATCAAGGCTTCCATGCCGACGATCTGGCCGTTGCGCAAGTCCACCTGGGGCTGGTAATGCAGCACGAATTCGTTGCGTTCGAGGGCGTTGCGCAGCGCTCCTTCGATGCGCACCCGTTCCATCGCCTCTTCGTTCATGGCCGGGGTGTAGAACTGGAAGTTGTTGCGGCCCAGTTTCTTGGCGCGGTACATGGCAATGTCGGCATGCTCGATCAGGGTGTCGGCCGGGGCGCCGTCGGTCGGGTACACGGCCACGCCGATACTGCAGGTGACGAAAAATTCCTTGCTGCCCAGCATGACCGGCTGGGCCACCGAATCCATCAGGCGCTGCACGATGTCGGCCGACAGGCGTTCGTCGGCATGCTCGGTCAGGATCACCACGAATTCGTCGCCGGACAGGCGCGCCACCGTGTCGGTGTCGCGCAAGGCCGAGCGCAGGCGCGCCGCCACCGTCATCAGCAGCACGTCGCCGGCCTTGTGGCCCATGCTGTCGTTGACGAACTTGAAGCGGTCCAGGTCGATCAGCATCACCCACACCGGGTGCAGGGTGCGCTGGGAATACGCCACCGCCTGGCCGAGGCGGTCCTGCAGCAGGCTGCGGTTGGGCAGGCCGGTCAGCACGTCGTGCTGGGCCACGTGGTGGATGCGCTGCTCGGTCTGCTTGCGCGCGGTGACGTCGGTGCCGGTGCCGCGGTAACCTTTGAACGCGCCTTGCTGGTCGAACACCGGCTCGCCGTTGATGCAATACCAGCGCGTTTCGCCATACTGGTCCTGGCGCGCGAATTCGAAATCGGCGAAAGGCTGGCGCGCCTGCAGCTGGGCGATGTGGGCGCGCCCTGCGTCGCTGTCGGCCAGGCCGGCCACCACGTCCCAGCGGGTGCGCCCGATCAGGGTTTCCGAAGCCAGCCCGCCTTTTTCGGCGAGGCCGCCGGTGATATTGGTAAAGCGCAGGTGTTCGTCCTGCTCCCAGTACCAGTCGGAGGACATCGACACCAGCTGGCGGAAGCGCTGCTCGCTGCGCTGCAGGGCCTGTTCGGCCTGGTGGCGCATGGCCATGTCGTCGAGCAGGCGCTGGTTGGACAGTTGCAGGTCGGCGGTGCGCTGCTCGACCAGCAGCTGGACCCGGCGCGAACGCCGCACCAGGGTTTGCACGAAGGCGGTCATGAGCAGGGAAAACAGCATGCCGCCCACCAGGGCCGACAGCGAGCCCAGGTGATCGCCGAGGAAGGGGCGCGGGGCGGCGCTGACCACCACATGCCAGGGCTGGCCGGCCACCATCAGGCTTTTCTCGAAGCGTTCGGCGAAGTCCGGCGAGAGCCAGCGCGACAGGCTGCTGGCGTGCTCGTCGGCAACCGGCAGGGCGCTGGCGGCATGGACGTCCTGGTACACCAGATGGGCCGGCGCGGCGCGGTCGGCCGCGTACACCGACAGCACCACC
>CBFGOU010000060.1:0-13589 GCA_965650445.1 uncultured Oxalobacteraceae bacterium
ACGGGCGGCCGCATTTTCCCCCGGCCCGCCCGGGCCTGCGGCGTGCCGGGCGGCGGCGGTGCGCCGGTTACTTCGTCGGCGGCGGCGCGCCGTAGTAGTCGGGCGCGCCGTCGGCTTTCACATCAATGCGGTCGAGTACGAAGCCCGGATCGATCGCTGTGATCCGCACCGTGTGACGGCCTGATTCCGATGGCAGCAACGTGATCGTGCGGCGCGCGCTGTTCGACAGCACATTGTTCTTCCATTCCTCGCTGCGGCCCACGGTCGCATAGTTCAGCGTCCGCACGGCGCCGCCGGCGATGCTCACGCCGATGCGCAGCTGGTCGCCGCCGTTGAGCGGCAGTACCGGCACCGCCACGATCTCCACCTTGCCGCCGCCGGCCATGGTGAAGCTGTACTCCAGCGTGGCCGCTCTCTTGCCGGGTTCGAACAGGCTGCGCAGCGATGCGCCGCGGCTGCCCAGTCCCGGCACGGTTTCCCAGCCCGGGCTGCGGGCGTCCACCGCGCGCAGCGAGATGACCTGCCCGCTGCCCGCCGCGGCAGGCGGCGCCGGCACCGGGTTCTCCGGTCCGAATACGGGCAGGCGGCGCGGCGCCAGATCCATCATATACCTCCACTTGCCGTCGCCGAGGGCGTTGTAGCGCGCCGTGTCGGCCACCAGCGCCGCTTGCGCTGCGGCGGCATCCCGGCCCATTGCCCGGTGCAGGATGCGCTGGTTGAGCAGGGCGGCCGCGCGGACCGGGTAGAGCACCAGCTGGAAAAAGGCGTCCTTCCGGTCGGGCGGCATCGCTGCGTCGAGCTGTTCGGCGCGCGCCACCAGCGCCGCGTAGGCGGCCAGGCGCCGTTCGGCTTCTTCGCCGCCGGTGCGCAGGTAGGCATTGGGTCCGTTCGGCGTGGTCGGTTCGGTCTGGCCGAAGCCCATGAATTCGGGACGGCGTTCCCAGGCCAGGTCGTAGAAGCCGGTCATCAGCGCCGCGATCGCGTCGGCGTGGGCCGGGTCGAACTGGCGCGCGGCCCAGTCGCGCAAATGGGCGCGCGGAGCCTGCGCGCCGACGCGCTGGTCGAAAGCGATGTCGAGGAAGTACTGGGTCAGGTACTCGGCCGGCTTGATATCGCCCACGTTGACGATCCACAGCTTGCGCGCCTTGGTGCGCCAGGCGCGTTCGAGCTGCTCGCGCACCAGCGCCGGGTGGGTCGTGCCCAGCCACAGGTAGTCGTGCGGGCGGCCCCAGTACGACAGGTGGTAGTAAATACCGGCACCGCCGCTGCGTTTCTGCTCGGCCGGGTTGCTGAGCTGGCGCAGGTAGCCGTAGTTATCGTCCGGCCAGACCAGGGTGACGTCGTCCGGCACCGGCAGGCCCAGCTGATACAGATCCAGCACTTCCTTGTACAGCGTCAGCGCCTGCGGCACGCGCTCGGCCGGGCGGCCCAGGACCGAGGCCAGCAAGGTGCGCTGGGCCGCAATGGCGGCGGCCAGGCCGTCGCGCGCCTGCTCCCTGCTGGCCGCGCCTTCCATGGCCGAATCGTGGATGCCGCGCACGCCGACGGAATAGATGGTGTCGTCCTTGCGGGTTTCTTCGATGCGCTCGCGCCAGTAGCCGAGCATGGCGTCGCGGTTGGTGAAGAAGTTGAACGGGCCGCGCTGCGTCCCCCATTCGCGCACGTTATTGCGCATCATCGGCTCGGCGTGCGAGGTGCCGACCACGATCGCATAGTCGCGCGCCGTCTTCGCATTGCCGGGAATCTGGTAGAAGGGCTTGGTCACGTCGTGCATGGCCGGCCAGATGGTGTTGGCCTTCAGGCGCCACATCAGTTCGTAAATGCGGGCGTAGGTGCGCGGGCCGATATCGCCCAGTTCCGGATCGTAGGTCTTGGCGGCCCACGGCTGCAAACCCCAGTCCTCGTCGTTGAGGAAAATGCCGCGGTACTGGACCGACGGCGGCGCCGACAGCCGGGTATGGTCGGACACCACCAGCCGCTCGGCCTTGCGCGGCACCACGTCGGCCCACCATTCCCAGGCCGACACGCCCAGTTCGCGGCTCAGGTCGATCACGCCCCACACCGCCCCGCGCGGGTCGGAACCGGCCACCAGCAGCATGCGTTGCTTCGGCTTTCTGCGCACCACCACGCGCGCATAGCGTTCCCACTGGCCCTTCAAGGACACGCGGGCCGACGTTGGCGCGAGCGCGCGCGCCAGGGCGCTGTCGTGCACGGCGATGACGACGCAAACCTCGCCGCAATCGGCCAGGCGGGTCGATACCAGCGGCTTCAGGCCGGAGCGCGCTTCGAGGTCGCGCGCCAGCAGGGACGCCGCCAGCGCCATCGTTGGCTGGTCCTGGTGGATGATGGCGGCGACGCGTTTGCCGTCGTACAGGGTGACGGCGGTGGCGGGAACGGCCAGCGCGAGGCAGGCGAACAGGGCGGTCAGACGTTTCATTGGGCTCTCGATCCAGGAAAAGCGCCATTTGATCGTTCCGCCGGCTCGGCGTCAACCCACATCGCGGCGCACTTGCGCGCCGGCCGGTTTATTGGCATTGTTTCAAGCCATGAAACCATTTGACCGCGCCATGTCCAAGATCCGCAAATTCACCGAATTTTCAGTGCGGGATCTGCTCGCCACCGCCGGGCCCACGATCGCCACGATCGCGGTGCTGTGCGCGCTGGCCTATCTGATTGTCGATCCGGCCCCGCCGCGCCAGGTGACGCTCGCGGCGGGGCAGGAAAACAGTGCCTATGACGAATTTGCCAAAAAATACGCGGCGCGCCTGGCCAAGCACGGCATCAAGGTGACGATTCGGCGTTCGCTCGGCTCGCAGCAAAACCTGCAGCTGCTCAGTGAAGGCAAGGTCGATATCGCCTTCGTCCAGAGCGGTTCGACCGAGCCGGGCGAGGCGCAGCGCAAGAAGCTGGTTTCGCTGGGCAGCCTGTTCACCGAGCCGGTGTGGCTGTTCATGCGCGAACCGGTGGCGGTCGAACAGCTGTCCAGGCTGCGGGGCCTGAAAGTCAATCTGGGGCCGGAAGGCACCGGCGTGCCCAAGCTGTTTCGCCAGGTGCTGGACCTGAACGGGGTGGCGCCGTCGGAACTGACCATCGGGGCGCTGGAAAACACCCCGGCCACGGTCGAGCTGCTGGAAGGGCGCATCGATGCGCTGGTCTTTTCGTCCGGGCCGGACGCGCTGCTGGTGCAGATGCTGCTGCAAACGCCGGGGATCAAGCTGTTCGATTTCGCCCAGGCCGAAGCCTACACGCGCCGCCTGCCGTTCATGTCGCACGTGGTGCTGCCGCGCGGGATCGTCGACGTCGGGCGCGACCTGCCGGCGCAGGATTACCACCTGGTGGCGCCGACCGCGACCCTGGTGGCCACCGACCGCCTGCATCCGGCGCTGGTCGACCTGTTCGTGCAGGCCGCCGCCGAGATTCATGGCGGCACCGGCTGGTTCCAGCAGCAGGGCCAGTTTCCGTCGCCCAAGTACACCGAAATTCCGGTGGCGGGGGAGGCCGCCAAGTTTTACAAGGATGGTCCGCCGCTGCTGCAGCGCTATATGAATTTCTGGCTGGCGAATTTCTTCGACCGCATGTGGGTCGTGGTGGTGGCGCTGGCGGCGCTGCTGCTGCCGCTGTCGAAGATCGTGCCGCCCTTGTATGTGTGGCGCATCCGCTCGCGTATTTACCGCTGGTACGGCCAGCTGCGCGCGGTGGAGCAGGAGCTCGAAGGCGCGCACGGTGAGCGCCGTACCGAAATCTGCAGCCAGCTGCTCAAGCGCCTGGACGATATCGAGGAGCTGGTCAACCAGATTTCGATTCCACTGGCGTTCGCCGACGCGCTCTACGGGCTGCGCAGCCACATCAACTTTGTGCGCCAGCGTGTGCGCGCCCTGCTGGCCGACGAGCCCACGGCCGACCGCGCTTAAGCACCAGTCCAGGGCAAGCCATGCTTGCACCAGCCGCCCACGGTCTTGCGGTGGCCCTCGCTGTCCTTGTCGCCCTCGAAGCCTTCGAGGATGTCGTAGGCCTGGGCGTAGCCGTTTTCCGTGGCCGTCTTGGCCGCGTGGCGCGAACGCACTCCCGAGCGGCATAAAAACAGCAACACCTCATCCGGCGTGGCGGTCTGGGTCAGCTGCTGCACGAAATGGGGGTTCGGTGCACCACCGGGGTAAGTGTTCCACTCGATCGCGGCGTGCTGGGCGGGGGGAATGGCGACCCGGCCGACCCAGTCGCGCTCGGCGCTGGTGCGCACGTCGATCAGCTTGACGCGCGGATCGGCCAGCAGCAATTCGTAGGCTTCAAGCGGCGTCACCGCGCCGGCATAGGCCTGGCCCGGGGCCCGGGTGCGCGCTACGGCCAGAATGTCTTTTGCTGGAATCATTTGGATTATCCTTAAACAGTTTTTTGAGTTTATTATATGGCGCCCGCACAGCCGGTTCGCGCCCACACCGTTTCGGTGCGCGGCGCACTTGTTTGGTGCGTCGGCACAGTGATGCACTATTTTGGTGCATCGTTGATCTTGTGCAATGTTAGTCGAAAACCGTACTCAAAACGCATTCTAGAGCGTGCCACTGGCGTGTTGAAAGTTGCAATGAGTATTTGCCGAAGGTCATTTTACTGGCATGGTTTCTGCTATCATGCTGCCTGAGTTTTGTCGCGAGATCGGCAAGCCCCCATTCACATAGGAGAATTACGCATGGCAAAGACAGCCGCAGAAGTCTTACAAATGGTTAAAGACAACGAAGTCAAATTCGTTGATTTTCGCTTTGCCGACACCCGTGGCAAGGAACAGCACGTAACGGTGCCCGTGTCGGCATTCGACCTCGACAAGTTTGAATCGGGCCATGCGTTTGACGGCTCTTCGATCGCCGGCTGGAAGGGTATCGAAGCTTCGGACATGCTGTTGATGCCAGATCCAAGCACCGCCAACATCGACCCATTCATGGAAGAGACCACCCTCTTCATGCAGTGCGACGTGATCGAGCCAGCCGACGGCAAGGGCTACGACCGCGATCCACGTTCGATCGCCAAGCGCGCTGAAGCGTATCTGAAGTCGACCGGCATCGGCGACACCGCCTTCTTCGGCCCAGAGCCGGAATTCTTCATCTTCGACAGCGTGCGCTGGAAGATCGACATGAGCGGCTGCTTCGTCAAGGTCGATTCCGACGAAGCCTCCTGGTCGACCGACAAGGAAATCGAAGGCGGCAACAGCGGCCATCGTCCAACCGTCAAGGGCGGCTACTTCCCGGTGCCACCAGTGGACAGCTTCCAGGACATGCGTTCGGAAATGTGCCTGATCCTCGAATCGCTGGGCATCCCTGTTGAAGTGCACCACCACGAAGTGGCCGGCGCCGGCCAGAACGAAATCGGCACCAAGTTCTCGACCCTGGTCGAGCGCGCCGACTGGACCCAGAACCTGAAGTATGTGGTCTGGAACGTGGCCCACAGCTACGGCAAGACCGCCACCTTCATGCCGAAGCCTATCGTTGGCGACAACGGTTCGGGCATGCACGTGCACCAGTCGATCTGGAAAGACGGCAAAAACCTGTTCGCCGGCGACGGCTATGCCGGCCTGTCGGACGAAGCGCTGTTCTACATCGGCGGTATCATCAAGCACGCCAAGGCACTGAACGCGATCACCAACCCAGGCACCAACTCGTACAAGCGTCTGGTTCCAGGCTACGAAGCTCCAGTGAAACTGGCGTACTCGGCCAAGAACCGCTCGGCCTCGATCCGTATTCCTCACGTTGCCAATCCAAAAGGCCGCCGCATCGAAACCCGTTTCCCAGATCCACTGGCTAACGTGTACCTGTGCTTCGCCGCTCTGCTGATGGCCGGTCTGGACGGTATCGCCAACAAGATCCACCCAGGCGAAGCAGCATCGAAAGATCTGTACCACCTGCCGCCGGAAGAAGACAAGCTGATCCCAACGGTGTGCGCATCGCTGGAAGAAGCGCTGGACGCACTGAACAAAGACCGCGAGTTCCTGACCCGTGGCGGCGTGTTCACCGACAGCATGATCGATGCGTACATCGAACTGAAGATGCAGGACGTGCAGCGCATGCGCATGACCACGCACCCAGCTGAATTCGACATGTACTACTCGCTGTAATCGAGTCGATAGCGATTTGACACTTGCCTTGTCGGCTTTGCCAGTTCCCTTAACGGACTGGCAAAGAGTGCACAAAATAAGTGTTTTAAAGCACTAAAAAACGCGGGGAGAGCCACGGCTTTCCCCGCGTTTTTTATTGGATGTTGTATAGTCGGATTGGATTTCACCACTGCGCGCGGACCGCGCGCCACCTTAAGCAGATGGCAATAACAACGAGGCAATTCGGGTTTCATATGCGTCCAGCTTGGCTGGCGCTGGCGTTCTGCCTGGGCGCGGGCGCACTGCCGCAAGCGCGCGCCGACGGCATCTATCTGTGCGTCGATGCCAATGGCCGGCGCGAGCTGACCGACACCAATAAACCCGGCTGCAAAGAGATCAACGTGCCCGGCGCGATCGCCGCGCCGGCCAGGCGGGCCGGGGTGCCCAATCCCGGCGCGCACCCGGCTGCGCCGGCGGTGACGCCGGCCGGATTTCCCAAGGTCGACACGGCCCAGCAGAAAGCGCGCGACAACGACCGCCGCGATATCCTCAACGACGAATTGAGCAGCGAACAGCGCAAGCTGGCGCAACTGCGGCGCGACTTCAACAACGGCGAGCCCGAGCGCCAGGGTAACGAGCGCAACTACGCCAAATACCAGGAGCGTGTGGCGAACATGCGCGACAGCATCAGCCGTTCCGAGAAAAACGTCGAAGCGCTGCAGCGCGAAATTTCGGGTATCAAATGACCTCCACACTGACACCTCAGACCGGCGCGGCACTGGCCGGGCTTGACCTGCTGGCCTCGGCCGTGCTGTTGATCGACACCGGCGGCTTGATCACCTACGCCAATGCGGCCGCCGAAAACCTGCTGGAGAACTCGCTCAAGTCGATGCAGGGCACGCCGCTGTTTTCGCTGTTTCTCAATGCCGAGGAACTGGTCAGCCTGTGCGAGCAGGCCGCCGCGCACAAATACGCCGACCTGCGTCAGGAACTGATGCTCGAGCGCAGCGGACGCGAGCCCTTGCACGTGCACAGCATCGTCAGCGCCGATGGCGCCGGCGGGGTGGTGGTGGAGCTGCGCGAAAACGTGCAGCAGTTAAAGCTCGACCGCGAGGAGCGCATCCTCGACCAGAGCCAGGTCAACAAGGAACTGGTGCGCAATCTGGCGCACGAAATCAAGAACCCGCTGGGCGGCATCCGCGGCGCGGCCCAGCTGCTGGAAATGGAACTGCAATCGCGCCAGCTCGGCCAGCTCAAGGAATATACCCAGGTCATCATCAAGGAAGCCGACCGCCTGCAAACCCTGGTCGACCGCCTGCTGGCCCCGCACCGCCGTCCGCACATCGTCGGCGACGTCAACATCCACGAAGTGTGCGAGCGGGTGCGCAGCCTGATGCTGGCCGAATTCCCCACCGGCCTGACGATCCGGCGCGACTACGACGCCTCGATTCCCGAATTCCGGGGCGACAAGGAACAACTCATCCAGACGGTGTTGAACATCGCCCACAATGCCGCCCAGGCATTGGCCGAGCGCATCGCCAAGGGCGACGCCGAGATCGTCTTCAAGACCCGGGTGGGGCGGCAAGTCACCCTGGCCAAGGTTCGTTACGGGCTGGCATTAGACTTGCATATCATCGACAATGGACCGGGAATACCACCGCAGATCCGCGACCGCATTTTCTACCCCCTGGTATCGGGGCGGGAAGGCGGCAGTGGCCTCGGGCTGACTTTGGCGCAAACCTTTGTGCAACAGCACATGGGCGTAATCGAGTGCGAAAGCCGGCCCGGTTTGACGGATTTCAGGATCCTGCTGCCGTTGCCGTAAGCGCGGATGCAGGTCGGAAAGCCGGGTCCAATAATCAGATCCATCGACCATGCGGGGAAGCGCGAACACATGAAACCAATCTGGATAGTCGACGACGACGCCTCGATCCGCTGGGTGCTTGAAAAAGCCCTGGCGCGCGAGAACCTGGCCACCAAGAGCTTCTCGAATGCGCGTGACGCCATGAGCGCACTGGAATTCGAAACGCCGCAGGTCCTGGTGTCGGATATCCGCATGCCGGGCGAGTCCGGCCTGGACCTGCTGCAAACCGTCAAGGCCCGCTATCCCGGCCTGCCGGTCATCATCATCACCGCCTTTTCCGACCTCGATTCGGCCGTGGCGGCCTTCCAGGGCGGTGCCTTCGAATACCTGGCCAAGCCCTTCGATATCGACAAGGCTGTCGAGCTGATCCGCCGTGCGCTCGAGGAGAGCCTGCGCGAGACCAGCGTCGAAGCCGGCCCTAGCGACACCCCTGAAATCCTCGGCCAGGCCCCGGCCATGCAGGAAGTTTTCCGCGCCATCGGACGGCTGTCGCAATCGAACGTCACGGTGCTGATCACCGGCGAGTCCGGGACCGGCAAGGAGCTGGTGGCGCGCGCGCTGCACAAGCACAGCCCGCGCGCGGCCCAGCCTTTCATCGCCCTGAACACGGCGGCGATTCCGAAAGACTTGCTCGAATCGGAACTGTTCGGCCACGAGCGTGGCGCCTTTACCGGCGCCCAGACCACCCGGCGCGGCCGCTTCGAGCAGGCCGAAAACGGCACCCTGTTCCTGGACGAAATCGGCGACATGCCCTTCGATCTGCAGACCCGGTTGCTGCGTGTGCTCTCCGATGGTCACTTTTACCGGGTGGGCGGGCATCAGCCGATGAAGGCCAATGTGCGTGTCATTACGGCGACGCACCAGAACCTGGAGCAGCGTGTCAAGGACGGCCTGTTCCGCGAAGACTTGTATCACCGCCTTAATGTGATCCGCCTGCGTCTGCCCAGTTTGAGGGAGCGGCGCGAAGATATCCCCATTTTGGTGCGCCACTTTTTGGTGCAGAGCGCCAAACAGTTGGGCGTCGAGACCAAACGCATGAGCGATGCGGCGCTGCAGTTCCTGACCGGGCTGGAACTTCCCGGAAACGTGCGTCAGCTGGAAAACCTGTGCAACTGGATCACCGTGATGGCGCCCGGCCAGACCGTCGAGGTCAAGGACATGCCGATGGAGCTGACACAAGGGCAGGAGGGCGGCGCCGAGATCAATGCGACGATGCTGCACCACCACGAACCGGTGAACGGTTTCGGCGGGCTGGGCCAGGCTTCTACCCCGGCGGGGATGGCGGCCAACGGCGCCAATCTCTCGCCACTGACGGCGTCGGCCGGCTGGATCGGTTTGCTGGAACTGCAGGCGGCCACGATGCTGTCGGCCGGGCAGAGCGAGGTGATGGATGTGCTGGGACGGCAGTTCGAGTCCGCGCTGATCAAGACCGCGCTCAAGCATACGCATGGGCGCAAGAACGATGCCGCGGTGCGGCTGGGGATTGGGCGTAACACCATTACCCGCAAGATCGCCGAGCTGGGGATCGATGGGGCCAAGGACGAGTAAGCCTGCGCGGTTCGGCGTCGCACCCGCGAACGCCGGTGCCCATCAGCCCTCTGAAAATACGGCAGCGCTGTGCTGCGGTGGTATGGGCTCCCGCTTTCGCGAGGGCGACGGGGTTACGGGTGGTGGTGTAAGCTAGCAACATTGCCTTCACCACCGTATTCCCCACATGCTCATCAACTGCGTCGTCTACCAGGACGGCAAAAAACTGTCCGACATTCCCGTCGAGGACATCAGCGACTACATCGAAAAGCCCGGCTGTTTCGTCTGGGTGGCGCTGGCCGATGCGACCCCCGACGAACTGGCGGTGATGCAGGAAGAATTCTGCCTGCATGAACTGGCCGTCGAAGATGCCCTGCGCGGCCAGCAGCGTCCCAAAATCGAGGAATACGGCGACTCTTTGTTCGTCGTGCTGCAGACGGTCGAGCGCAAAGGCGACGAGCTCTCGGCCGGCGAAGTCCACATTTTCGTTGGGGTCAATTACGTGCTATCGGTACGTCAGAACATGGCCAATGGATTTCTGGGCGTGCGTGCGCGCGCCGAGCGCGAGCCGGAACTGCTGACCAAAGGCTCGTCGTTCGTGCTGTACGCGCTGATGGATGCCGTGGTCGACCGCTATTTCCCGGTCGTCGACCTGCTCGAAAACGAGCTTGAAACGATCGAGGAACGCATCTTTACCAAGGGCGCGCAGCGCGCCAACATCGAGCATTTGTACGAACTCAAGCGCAAGGTGCTGATCCTGCGCCACGCCGTCATCCCGCTGACCGAAGCGATCGGCAAGCTGCACGGGGGCAGGGTGCCCTCGTTCTGCGTGTCGACCCAGGAATACTTTCGCGATGTGCAGGATCACCTGTTCCGCATCGGCAGTTCGCTCGACACCATCCGCGACACAATCAATACGGCGATCCAGGTCAATCTGTCGATGGTGGCCATCGACGACGGCGAGGTCAACAAGCGGCTGGCGGAGTATGCGGCGATCTTTGCCGTGTTCACGGCCTTCGCAGGGATCTGGGGAATGAATTTCAAGTTCATGCCCGAGCTCGACTGGAAATACGGCTATCCGGTGGCCGTCGCCGTCATGGTTGCGGTTTGTGGCGGGCTGTACCGGCACTTCCGCAAGCTGCGCTGGATTTAACGCGGCGCGCAATCGCCTCAGTTGCATTCGAGCTGGTCGAAGGGCGCGTTCTCGCAGTCCATGGCAATGTTTTCGGCTCAGCCTCGAATGGCAGAATGCCAGTCAGGCGCGTTTGGCATGCTATTCACGCTGGAACAATGAAGTATCGGTCACCTTCCCATTTTTTTTCTGTCTGAAGATAACCTCATCTACCATGCCTCCCGCTTGGTTAATCAAGGCGGCGATATTTTCCAGCTGCCCTTTGGTTCGTACCCCCTCCCTGCCATATCGCCCAGATTTGTTGATCAAAACGAGTCGCGTTTTCTCGGGATTTTCCGGATCGTAGCGAGGATGGTCTTTTTCGTACGGCATCATTGAGATTTCTCCAGACATCCTCAATTGTTTGGCGCCATTCAGATTTACGTGTCCCAAAAAGGCCTCCATAGATTTGCCGTGTTTATCTTTGGCATCAAGCACCTGTGTTGCTGGCGCGCCTATGAAATGTCCGCCAAGATCCATACCGAATACAATGGGACGCCCCCCATTCCTGACATTCTCTATCTCTTCAATTAGCTTGGCCGAAATGCCTTGATTTTCCGCAATAAGAAATCGCGCTTCGTTCACCTTCGGCGTCCCGGTGGCGACATTGCCTTCGCGTTCGTATAGCTTGATAGGTGGTTTTCCGTTTTTTATGCGTGGAAACTCGGGCGTCCCGAATTTTAGTGTCTTTGACTCTTTTCCAGTTCTTGACTCCATCAGATGCAACATCTCTGGATTGAAGGGCAGCGATTTCACCAATCCCGTCGGATTGCCGTTAAATGATGCACTGCGTCGTAGCTGCGGGGCATTGTTGGCTGCAGCCGGCGCATCTTGTGCTGCTGATTCATGCAACGAAGCGCTCCAGCTTAATTGACCTAGGCCAGATAAGACCGGATTACGAAAACGGTGTGCTTGAGCCTGCGTGCTTCGGTTGTCAGACCTTACTGGCAAGACAGGCGCGATTTTGGAATTGTTCTTGTCGACAGGCTGAGACTGAGACGCGGAGCTGGGTGGGACGCATGGAAAATAGCCGAGTTTGGAAATAGGGTTCATATGACATCGGTATTTTATGCAGATGTTATGCGTGGTAGGCGAACTCGACAAGTTCCACTTCAGCCGCCGAATTGGCGAATATCTTGATGCCTTGGCTTAGCTTTCAAACGTGCTACGGCTCAATTGCGGATACGCCCTCCATAACGACGAAGGCAAGCTGGAGATCGCTGGAGGTCCGAGCGCAGCGGATTGCGCCATCTGCGGGCGAAAAAAAGCGCCGCAAACATCGCGGCGCTTTTTACTTCCGGCTGAACGCTTAGAAGCGGTAGTTCAGCTTAGCCGTAAAGTAGCGTCCCCTGCCGTTGTGCAGGGTGCTGTTGTAGCCGCCGGTGGCATAGCTGGTAGTGCTCGAATCGAACGGTGCGCGCTCGTCGAACAGGTTCTGGATGTTCAGGCCCAGGGTCAGGTTCTTCGAGTACTCATACGAATAGGCCACGTCGAAGGTGGTCCATGCGTGCACCTTGCAGTCCGGGTAGAACGTGGCATAGTTCGGCTGCACGCCCGGCCGCCCAAACTGGCAGTACGGCTCGTCGTACTTGCCGATGGTGCCGTCGTCGAGCACGCTGTATGTGGCCATCAGCGAGATGTCGCTGACATAGTTCAGGGTGCCGGTCAGGGTGTGCGCGCCGCGGGTCCAGGTGCTGGCCAGCGAACTTTTCCAACGTGGCAGCTCGCCCACGCTGGTCAGGTCGTAGGCGATGCCGCCATTGGTGCCGACCAGATCGAACGCTGGATCGCCGGCGTTCTGAGCCTTCTCGTAGCTGATCAGGTAAGACGCGTTCAGGCGGGTCAGCAGCTTGCCGTTCTCGCCCAGCGAATTGCGCATCGCCACTTCCAGGTCCACGCCCGACGTCTTGGTGCCGCCGGCGTTGACGTATGGCGTGGCGATACTGATCAGCGGACCGGAGTTCGGGATCAGGTTGCCGCTGGCGTCACGCAGCCAGGTGCCGGTGTTCTGGTCGCGCAGCACGCGGTCGGCGTACTTCGGATTCTGGATCACCGAGGTGGGGTCCAGCAGGTCCACTTCCTTGTCCTTGCGGATGTGGTAGTAGTCCACCAGCACGTCGATGTTCGAGGTGGGCGACGCCACCAGGCCGAGCGTGAAGCTCTTGGCCTTTTCCGGCTCCAGTTCCTTGTTCGAGGCGGCAATGCCCGACAGGCTCTTGGCGCAGTCGAGCGATTCGGCGCCCGGTTTGTCGCAACGCAGCTTGTCTTCGAAGCCGTTGAGGAAGTACTGGGTGCCGCCATCGACCATCTGGGTCAGGGAAGGAGCGCGGAAGCCGGTCGAGTAGGTGCCACGCACGGCCAGGGCCGGGTTGATGGTCCACTTGGCGCCGACCTTCGGCGTGATGCTGCGCTTGAAGCCTTGGTACTTGTCGTAGCGCGCGGCCCAGTCCATTTCCAGCGACTTGGTGAACGGGGTGCGCAGTTCGACGAAGGCCGAGCCGACCCGGCGCGACGCTTCCGAATACTGGTTGGCCAGGCCGACGATCTGGCCGGTGACGGTCAGCTGGTCCGGCACGATGTTCATCGATTCACGCTTGAATTCCATCCCGGCCGCCAGGCCAACGGCGCCGCCGGCCAGGCTGCCGAATTCGGTGCTGCCCTTGAAGTCGAACTGGGTGACTTTCGAGGTGCCGTCCAGGGTGATGTCCTTGGTGACGTTCGGATCGGCCGCAATGGTCGCCAGCGGAATGTTTTGCGTGTACAGGCGCTCGACGACGGGCTTGTACAGCGCGCCGTTGGTCAGCTGGAAGCGCTTGGACTGGCTGAACAGCAGGCCGGTGTCCCAGTCCCAGCCGAAGTTCGAGCCCTTCAGGCCAGCCAGCGCGCGCGTCGCTTCATTGGTGTTTTCGCTGCCCGCCCTGGAGTTTTCAAAGCGGTAGGCCACCGCCACC
>CBFGOU010000061.1:0-13416 GCA_965650445.1 uncultured Oxalobacteraceae bacterium
GATCGCCAACCGCCTGTTCATGGAAGTGCATTACTACGACCCCTACCACTTCACCATCAACGGCGACAGCAAGATCTGGCAGTGGGGCGCCAGCGCCACCGATCCGGCCGCCACCGATAACTGGGGCGACGAAGCCTGGGTCGACGGCCAGTTCCAGAAAATGAAGACGCGCTACGTCGACCAGAACGTGGCGGTGCTGGTGGGCGAGTACGGCGCCTACTCCAAGCCGAAATACCCCGGGATGCAGGCCTATGCGAAGAAATGGGCCGCCTACGTCACGCGCTCGTCGTACCAGCACGGCCTGGTGCCGGTCTATTGGGACACCGGCGGCGTGATCGACCGCAATTCGGGAGCGCCGCGCGATCCCGAGATGATCAGCCTGATCGTCAACGCCGCCAAATAAGCGCTTCGATGCGCTGACAGCCGACTCAGTTCGGCCGAAGCGCAACCCGCGTCGGCGCGTCGCGATCGGCCGCGAGCCAGGCGCCGTCCTGCCGCAGTTCGACCACCTGGATCGAACTGCGCCGGGTGGCATAATTGTCCGCCTTGGTGTTACGCCTGCCGGGATGGGTGAAATAGAACAGCCACGCACGATCGCCACTGACCACCACGTCCGCATGGCCACCGATGACCTGGTCATCCTTGCCCGTACCGGGCTGCTCGAGCAGATTGCCCGGCTGGCGGCTCCAGTTCAAGCCATCGTCGGAGCGGTACACGGCCAGTCCCTTCCAGACGTCGGTGATCATCCACCACTTGCCGCGCCAGCGAAACACCTTCGGTCCCTCGCCGGCCTGGTCGCCGATGAGCTTTCCATGGTCGGTCCAGTGTTCCAGATCGCTGCTGTCCGCATACCAGATCGACTTCCTGTCCGATTCATTGTTGTAGAAAAGGCGCCAGTCGCCGGACGGCAGGCGCACCACCGAGGCATCGATCGCATGCTCGGTCGGCAGCGGGATCTTGCGCGGATCTCGCCAGGTGCGCAGATCGCGGCTGCTCAGGTGCACGATGTAGCGCGGATGCGCCCAGTCTTCGAAGATGCCGGGAACCACGGTCAGGAACATGTGATAGATGCCGGCGTCGTCGCGCACGACATCAGGCGCCCACTGCGTGACGTTGGCGCCGCCCATCTCGGGCGGCAGTTCGATGTCGGCCGTGCCGACGTACTGCCAGGTCGCGCCTGCGTCGAGCGATTCGGCCATCCCGATCCGTGTGCCGTGCACCCACGCGACGCCGCTCGCACCGGGCAGATTGGCGCGGCGATTTGTGTAGAGCATGGTCCAGCGGCCGAACGACCCGTTGTACACCACCACCGGATCGGCAGCGCCGTCGAAGACCGGATCGCGGAACAGGGGCTTGGCCGCGACCGCGCCGAGGTCGGCCACCGGTTCGCCGAAGTCGGGCGTGCCGTCGGCCTTCCAGTCGATGACCTGGGCGCGCGTATGGCGGTTGGGGTCCTTGAGCTCTTCGCCAACGATGTCGCGGTAGGTGCGCGCGTGGTAGACGAGGATATCGGTCTTGCCGTCGGGCGTGGTGGTGAAGCTGTTGTGCCCCGGACCGTACTGGCCGTTGGCAGCGCTGCTTTTGAACACCTGCTCCGGCGACTTTTTCCATGCCTTGGGATCGAGCAGATCGGCCTTCGCATCGGCCGTCAGCATGCCCATTGCATAGTTGGCGTCGGTCGCGCTGGCCGAGTAGGTCAGGAACACCTTTCCATTCTTGACGAGCACCGCCGGCGCCTCGTTGACGGCGTATTTGACCTTTTCCCAGGGATACTCCGGCATGGTCAGCATGGTCACCTTGCCGGTGATCGCCGATGGCGTACGCATCTTGACAATGTAGATGTTGGTCCCCTTGCCCTCTTCCGGCGTGCGGCCTTGCTGTACCCAGACGAAATAGCGCTGCCCCTGGTGTGTGAAGGTCGTCGCGTCGAGCGAGAAACTGTCCCAGCCGGTGTCGATCCGGCCGAGTTCTTTCCACTCGCCCTTGAACGGATCGGCTGACGCGTTCGAGAGGACGTAAGGGCGGATCGCCCACGGCGCATCGGCGCGGCCGGCGGTGAAGTAGATGTACCACACGCCGTCGATGTGATGGATCTCCGGCGCCCAGATGTGATAGCTCATCGGGCCCGACGCATGCTTGCGCCACAGCACCTTTGTCTCGGCCGTCGCCAGCGCGTTCAGGTCGCGCGTGCGGCGCACTTCGATGCGGTCGTACTCGGGCGCCGTGGCGGTGAAGTAGTAATTCCCGTCGGTGTGCAATACCACGAAGGGGTCGGCGCGCTGGAGCGCGAGCGGGTTGTTGAACGTGATCCCGGGCGCCGCCGACGCGGCGCCCGCGACCAAGAACAGGATGCCTGCGAGCAGATTGAACAGTCGTGTCATGGCTTTTCAGGGGTGGGTTTTAGCGTGCCGAATGATTACTTCTTGATTGGTGCAAACTTTGCGCCAATTGTGTATTGTTATCGATAACACTATCAGAGCATGACCATGATGTCCAGCAGAAAACTTACCTCAATGGCGGTGTTACAGGGACGGCGCGCTTCTGGAAAGTGGGCAACGGCAAAAAGATGGATGGCTTGTCCTGCCCGGCACAGACCATGAATTGTAAGATCGGTAAGGCCGTCTACTTGGTTTGCGTCGCTGGCGGGGCTAATCCCGGCGCGCTAGCCGGAACATTGATGATGATCGGTGGAGATACGACCGGCGCCGTAGACGGCGCCTTCGAGTTATTGATGACAACCGTAAGGATCGCAATTGTGACTGTTGCAAATCCAAGAGCAGTCAGCACGCCCCACTTGATAAGGTCGGTGGTGTTCTTGTGCATTTCGCTCCGCAACTTGGCGAGGTCAGCGCGCAAGTCGGCAAAACCAGTCTTTACCGAGCTGTCAAAATTCGCCAGCCGCGCATCGACCTTCGCTTCGCTAGCGACGAGCTTGGCATCTATTTCGGGAGGTGTCATGTCGTGTAACGCGCCGCGCAGCGGTGCACTGGTTTTCACGTAAATTTGCACCTCCGAGTTGTCAAAAATCCGCCCGAAGGCGGACATTTAACTCCGATGTCGCAGCAGCCTGAGCGGCGCACTCATCTAACGCCTTGCTAGGGTGTCAAAACAAGCTATCAACAGCCGCTGCATCCCAGTTGCAGATCACCAACTCCTTGCTGGTTTCCGGCTGTCCGTGGGCATTGGAGACGCTGTACTTGATATCCAGCCCCATCATGTGCAGGCCGCTGTACGCTTCACGGATCGCCGGATGATCGTTGATCGACACCATCACCTTGCCCTTGCAGGTTCGCATGAATTCGGCCATCTGCACGTACTCATCGAACGGGAAGTCCACCCCATAGCCCTCGGTCTCCCAGTATGGCGGATCGCAGTAGAAGAACGTGTGCGGCCGGTCGTAGCGCTTCATGCAATCCAGCCACGTCAGGTTTTCCACATAGGTGCCTGATAGTCGGAGGTGCGCGGCGCTTAACGCCTCCTCAATGCGGCAGAGGTTGATCGGCGATCCGGTCGTCGCAGTGCCGAAGGTCTGGCCGTTCACCTTGCCGCCGAAGGCATGCTGCTGCAGGTAGTAGAAGCGCGCGGCGCGTTGGATATCGGTCAAGGTCCGCGTATCGGTCAACTGTTGCCACTTGAACACCTGTCGGCTGCTGATGGCCCACTTGAACTGGCGGACGAATTCCTCCAAGTGGTGCTGCACGACGCGGTACAGGTTGATCAGGTCGCCGTTAATATCGTTGATGACCTCGGTCGCGGCCGGGAACGGCCGCAGGAAGTACAGGGCCGCGCCACCGCAGAACACCTCGACGTAGCACTCGTGCTTAGGGAACAGCGGGATCAGCTTGTCGGCCAAGCGGCGCTTGCCGCCGAGCCACGGAATGATGGGATTGGTCACTGCTGGGGACTCCAGTTGGCGCTCGACGGCGCTCTGGTTCGGTGCTCCCGGCACTCATTTGATTTAACACGCCGCAGCGTGGGCACTTGATATTCAACTTCGTGTATTCACCTTCGGCCAGTTTTTTGTGGCAGCCACCACAGCGGATTTCTTTCATTTAACGCCCTGTGCTAAGATTCCGGCCCTCTGATCAGAGTGGCAGAGCCTTGGTTTGTGCGCAGGTTTAGGCTGCAATCGGACGGTCGGCAAGGTGTTGACGCACCATGCCGATCGCTCTGTTCTTAGAAGCTGGTCGGCTGCGGGACACCACGTGTCAGCGCCATATAGCGCCGCGCAGGCTCGCCAACACTGGCATCGCCCCCATCGTGGTACTCGAATACGTGGCAAAACGACTTGCCGCTTCCACTGTCGGAAATCGGTGCGTCTTCATGCTGAGAGACTTCGTGCACGCCCGTTATTCGCGAAACCTTTTGCCGATCAGTCAGCATCGCCGTCCCCCTTGTTCTGGTTGGTGGCGGTGGGGTGAGCACGCTTATTGGCGTTGTACCAATCGCGGTATTCGAGGAACACTTTCCATCCGCCGTATGACTCAAGCAGACGGTTCGCCGCACGGTTACTCAGCAAGGCGCAGCTAATCAGCACGGTTGCGACGATGCAGACTCCACCGGCAACACATGAGACCGCGCCGACCCAGTAGATGATCTGGTCAAGCATTGCCACCGCCATCCCCATATTTCTCGTCATCTTCTATATTTCTCCTTTGATGATGCGTTAAATGCCCGCTGACCGCGTGCAGTGATCAGGGTCCAGTTTGTCCAACAGCCTGCACAGCAAACATCAGGTGCGGCGCCCTTCGGCACGCCCTCTGTTTGCCCTGCTGGAAATGGTCTCGGTGTCCGCGCCGCCAGTGGCGGCGTTGCCCACGCGGTCATAGGCAACGATGATGCGCCAAGCGCGCGCACTTCCAACCGTGATCTCGGCCAGCATCCAGGCTGACGCCATCAGGTGAGCCGCCTGGCACACCACGAACAGACCCAGCAGCGATAGGCGCCGCATCAAATGCGCCTTCACAGATTGACGCCGGTCAGGATCTGCGCAGGGCGCCCTGGGGCAATCAGCGCCTTTGTGGCCAAATACTGCAGCGCCTGCTGAGTCGACTCCAGCCCGAGGTCCACGAACGTTAGACGCGGATCGTTCACGATCTCGAAGAAGTCCTGCACCAGCTTGTCGTCGCTGGCCTTGATCGCCACGCGCTCGGTGACGGTGAACAGCAGCTTGAACTGGACCGGCGAGACCTTGGGCGCAGCCGCTGGTGGCGCCCCAAACGTTGGGTTCTCATCAATAAGCGTGCAATGCCATCCCACCTCGACAGGCGAGTCAAGCGGTAGCTTGTACTCCAGCGCCCCGGTCTCGTTGGTCGATACGGAAACGCCTTCGGCGAGCGCTGTTCCGTACCCAATGACCGCGCCATCCTTCACAAATACAGACTTCATCTTAGAACTCCTCCAGAACAGAAACAATTGAGTTCACGCCAACACTGTTGGTGATCGTGACGGTTTGGCCCAAGCCAACGTAAAGGGTGACCGAACTATTTGCATTGCCAGTGGACGGCAGCGCTATCGCCACAATTCCATTGATGGTGGTCGTCCCCGAAGTCCCGCTAATGTTCGCGGAGCTGACGTTCAGCTTTGCGGCCAGCAACGCGGTGTACGTCAGCGTGCCCGAAGACGCAACCGTGCCAAGAATTCCTGTTGCCATGACTTTCCTTTCGTTAATTGATCTGACGGCGCCCGGTGTTGGCCAATTGGATGCCGTTCAGGATGGCCTGGTTGCCTACCACGGACATGCGTTGCCCCGGTATCGTGCTACCAGTTGCGTCTATCGATACTGGTTGTGCAAAGCCCTGGCGTAGTGTTGCGTTGCCTGTGATCTGAACAGGCACGGCACTGCTACTGGCCGCGCTTGCGGAGGCCACACCGATAGGCGTAGAGGCTTGACGGTAGAGGCAGCGACTTTCGACTGTGACGGTTGTAGGCGCCACCCCGACCACCATGAACGTCACCGCGCCGGCCGGCGCAGTGGCGAACACGGTAGGTATCAGGCGCGTTCCATTGTTGCCGGAAACGCAGGCGACGGATATATCCGCAAGATATGGCGTGATCGCGGAGGCCGTATATTTGAACGTTTTCAGCACTGAGCCGTTTCCGGGGTACATGCCAATCGCATCGTTGCCAACGGGGATGAGAACTGGCGCCAAGCCGCTTTGTCCGGTCATGATCACATTGCCCGTCGTCCCGGTACCGGCGAGCTTCGCGCCGGCCGGTGTCAACACAAAGGCCGAGATGCCGTGAGAGACCGTGCCACCGACAAACGTAAGGAAAACGTTGCCGCTGGAGAGCAGCACCGGGTTGCCCAGCGTGACAACATACGCGCCCCCTGTATCCAGATCTATGATGGTGGCACCTTGTTGGACGCCTGCGGCGTTAAAGATGTAGACGAACGGGATGAAGGTCGCAGCCGAAACCTCGGCGACCATCCACCCGCCGTTCTGAAGTGCAACGGCACGCAGCTGACCGAGGCCGCTCACCCGAGTCCGCCCGCTGATGGTCGCGCCTTGCTGAACACCGGCTGCGTTGAACGTCAGGAAGCGGGCTGTGGTGTTGAGGCCGTCAGACGTGGAGCAGGCCATGCCGAAGCCACCGCCGGTCAGCTGGACAAGACTCGTGGTGCTGGAGGCTGGTCCCGCACCGGCGGTAGGTGCAATGACCTGAGCAACCGCGCGCACGACCGCGCCGGCCGGCGTGAACACGCCCAAATGTGGCACCTGGGTTGCGCCCGAGACCATATCGGCCGCCATCGCAAAGTTACCGTTCGAGAGCGCAAGCAAGGCCAGTACCATGTACGAGCCGGTGCCAACCTGCGTCCCGCTGCCAAAGCGCGTTGTCGCCACAGTCACCGCGCCATTGTTATCGTAGACGGTGAAGTACGTGTTATACCCGGCTGCCTGGCTGACGCTGGCAAGGACAAAGCCGCCGCCAGTCAGCGCACATATAACGACCCCTGTGCCGCTGCTGTTCACCGGGCCATTGGTAGGAGGAGCGATCACGCCGCCGACAGGGTCCGTGATCATGAAGACCGAGTTATAGGGTGCGCTAGAGTTGCTCCAGGTATGCACCACGTTGCCGTTGGACAGACGCGCGCTCTGCGCATCGTTCAACACATAGGCCGACTGCGACGAGACCAGGGCGTTGGTCGCCGTCGGTGCCAGCAGCATGCCAACGGCCGCAGCTACTGCGGACAATGGCCGGAGGGCTGCTCCGGTCGAGAGTTTGGACGGGTCCATAGCCCAATAAGCGGAACCATCGGCGCCCTGGACCAAGATGTCGCCTTGCTGGACGGCCTCGCCCGCAGTTACCGTCGTTGTGATTGCCGGCGTCGCGGACGATCCGCCGACGCCGGAACTGCTGCCGCCAAATATAGTACGTGCCATTGATTCCCCTTTAATCTTCGTAACCGTGTACGCGCACCGTTACAGTCGCTGCGCTGGCAAATCCCACGAGTACCTCGCCAGGCCCCATGGTTACCGCCGTATTGTCAATTCCACCGCCAGCACCGATAACTAGGTCGGGCGGCTCGAACCAATCCGCATCCGTAGGCAGGGCCGGCGCCGCATAACCGGGCGGACAGATAGCCAGTCGAATGGTCACGGAGTTGATCAGATCGCGATTGATCAGCCGGATATTTCCCGATGCGACTTTACCGGCGGGCACCGTGTAGATCGGGGTGTATGTTGCAGCGCCCAATGCGGCCTTGCCCAGAAGTCCGTTTGCCATTTAGTTTTGCCCCATGAAGTAAAGCCTGCCTTTTGGAAGTGTCGTTTGTACGTATGACGCCACGAACGCGCGCGCCCACGCGGTGTTCACGATCTGCAAGCTGTCGTCGCCAGCCGCAGCCGTCGGCGCCTTCGGGGCACCGGTAAGGTTCGGCGAGTTCAGACCTGCGAATATCTGGGTCAGCGCATTGAGGAGCTGCGTCGACGAGGCGCTGCTCAGTGGAATGCCGGCCGCCTCGATGACAGTGGCGATTTCCTCCTGGACCGCGTTGAGAAATGCGGCCGTGACGGCCGTTCCCTGAATGCCATTGAACGGGTCACCGTCGTGAAATTGGTGATCGGGGCTTGTGATTCGTTGCATGTGTTAGTCTTCCAGGTCGACGAAGGAATAGGCTGCTTTAACGCTTTCGAGCCATGCGCGCACCTGGCTCTTGTCTGCGGCCGATACGATCTGGCCGCCCTGGCGAATCCGGACGCGCCAGTACCATTGCACGGCGGTGGTGTTGTACAGCCGATCACCGCAGACGTTCGTGCCGGCGAAGAAACCGCGCGGCTCGTCAATGAAAACTGTGTAACCCGCCTGTTCCAGCAGGGTCTGGAAATACTGCTTGGACAATCCACCGGTCTGCATGACCTTGGCGGTCAGCCTGGCTTGTCGCTGCGCGATGGTATTGGCCGTGATCAGCCCCTCGTCGGGAAGGCCATAGACCCGCTCCCAGTCCGGAAGTAGCTGCACCGCTGTGCGTGGGTCCAGCTCCAGGAGCAGGCCCGCGACGCTGGCCTGGTACGCGTCCAGTTGCTTGCCTTCCGCGCTCAATTCGGCTGTCAGCTGCGGCGCGGCCTTGTCATAGGCCACCGCAGGCAGCAGCAACTTCAGGTAGTCGACATGGGCGCTCATGACAGGACCACCGTGCCCAGGGACGCCAGCTGGATGTGGGTGGCGTCGACCAGCGTGACAACGCTGGCGGCCGGGCTGGTCAGCGTCACATCGGTCACCCCCGGCACGTCGGTGATGCTTGCAAGGATACGGCTGCGCATGACCGAGTCGCCTGGCTGCAGCCCGGCGATATAAGCTTGCAGCACGGTCTGGACGATTGCCTGCACGTCCGCCAGCAACACACCCGAGACGGCCACTGTCGCGGCGACGTTCACAGGCACCAGGGTGGCCGTCAGCACCTGGCAGTCTCCGCCGGCCGGATTGACCGCCTCGATATACGCCTTGACGCTGTTCTGCAGGGCCTGCGTAGCGGGACCGCCGTTTGACAGGATTGCCACGTCAACGGTCCCCAGGCCGCGCCGCAGCGGATAGCACCAGGCGGAAGTGACACCAGGCACCTCAAGCGCCCAGCGCCGGTAATCGTACTTATTGCCACCTGCGGGAGGATGACGCAGACGATCCAGCAGGCGCGCCAGCAGCGCCGCGCTGGTTTCGATATCGGTGCCGGTGGTCATACTGGCGATCGCGGCCGTCGACGACACTCCGGCCGGCGAAGCGGTCAAGGTCAGCAAGGTGCCGGCCACCTGGTTGCCGGCGAAGCCGGCGGTGGATGCCTGGGCGGCCAGTGTGACCGTGCCGGCAGCGCCGATGGTGCCGGCGGCGGTGGTAACGTAGGCGCTGCCGTCGAGCGCCTTGGCCTCGACGCCGGCATTAATCGGTGCGCCGACGGTACCGTTAAAAGTGATGCTGCCCGTGGCGGCCGTCGCCGCCTTCTTGGCCATGCCGTAGAGCGACGCATACTGCAGCAGCACGTCATCGTCGGCCGTGTCGGGAAATATCTGGCGCACTGTCCAGGCCAGGTATTGATACAGCCCCTCGATGGCCGCTGCGGTCGCGTTCGCGCGCAGCCGGAAATCCGAGTCTGCGCCAACCACGGTCTGCGGGTTCTGGTTGACCAGGTCGCGCAGGATTGCGTCGCGGATCTGTTCGTAGGTTTGTACTGGGTAGCTCATGGTCGTTCGTTAGTTAAATGACTTTGAGGGGCAGCTGGAAGCTGGCGACCTCGCCGGTCACGGCGGTCAGTTGGATGGCCAGTTGCAAGCGGCCCGCCTTGGTCGCGTCCTGGACACGCTCGACCGTAATAGCGATCTCCTCGGCACGCCCATCATCCAGGAGCGGCTTTAACGCGGCCTCGGCATACTGCTTCGCCAGCACGGTGACGCGCGCGACATCCTTTTCGCGCTGTAGCTCATGCAGCCGGCTGCCAAGTGCCGAATCGGCCCAATAGCTGCCCAGAGGCGTCATCAGACGGACATATGCGGCGTTGGCCAGGCCGGCCAGCGGGTCGCGCACGGGCGCGCCCTGGCTGAGCTTGTAGTCGCTGCTGAGAGGATCAATGTAAATGTCCATCACATCGCCTTGTCGGGAGTTGGGCTGCTGCCGTGCTTGTGCGCGTTGTATGCGGTGCGCATCCCCGCCATCGACTTGCCGCCCTGGTCCTTGATGTCGCCCTGGGCCGTGACGCCCTGTGCCACGCTCACGTTGCCCTGGGTGCTGATATCGCCCTGGTTCGAGATATCGCCGTCGACGACCAGGTCGCCCGTCATGTGAGTGGTCGGCGTGTCGATCGTGACGCCGGACGTATTCGTCACGGTCACCGGCAGGCCGGCACCGTTAATGACGACGCCTCCGCGCGTCAAATAAACGGACTGGCCTTGATCGTCGTAGATCGCCACTTCGCCGTCCTTCAGCGCCTTGAGACGGTAGGTGACATGCTCGCTCGCGATGATGATGCCGTGGGCCGTCTTGCCGCCGACCGGCAGTACGATCATCTGTGCGCCCGCCAGCGGGACCGAGGTAAAGCCATAGTGCTGCATCAGCTCGTTGTCCTGCAACTGCTCGCCGGCCAGGCCATCGGCCTGCACCAGCTGGATTGGCGGGGTGCTGTCAATGGCGGTCAATACCGCCCGGAAGGCCGTCCGTACCCGTCCCATTGCCTTGTCTATCGCGCGCTGGATCATGTCGCGGCTCATTTGACGTCCTCGAAGGTGATGACCTCGCCGGTCACGGTGTTCTTGCCACGGCGGTGCTTGTTCTTGTGCGGGTGGGCCTCGACCACCCACACGCCGTCTTCTTTGAGGGTAAGTTCGGTCGTCGTGCCATAGCCGCGGCTGCGCAAGAACTTGCGCCCCATGAGGAAGAAGACGGCATCAACGCCGAGTGCATCAGAAATCACGCGGACCCGCTGGCCCGGCTGCCAAAGCTGACCGTTCCCAGGCTCGCCCGGCGCATTAATGCGATGCCCCTTGACTGATATTTGCAACTCGAAGCCCTTTAGGCGGGAGTCGCCCATCAGCTTGGCGGCGCGCTCCTGGCACAGCTGGGTGGTGTCGGTTTCATGGTCGACGACGATCTTCGGCCGCGCCCAGGTGATGCCGGTGTCCTTGGCTGCCCCCTTCAAGTTGTGCTTGCCGCCTTCGGTCTTGGTGGCGTGGGTCTGGCCCAGCACCGTGATCTCGGAGAACCGGTCTGCGATGTTCTCCTCCGACGAGATGCTCTCCACGTTGCCGCCATCAACGTTTGCGGTCAATACCGCGACCGGAGGTGTGCTGTAGTCCGGACCGCCGACGATCAGGGTGCCGTCAGGATCGAACCACGGCCAGAGGCCCTCGGCTTCGGCTGCATTGCGCAAGACCTCCCAGGCGGTGTCGCCCGGCTCGACATTGACTTTCTCGCGGGCCACGCCTGGCGCTGTCGTCTGCAAGCGAATCTTGCTGATCCCCAGTGGGCGCACGATCGACGTGATGATTTCGCGCAGCGTGCTCATCTTGCGAACAAAGATCGGCGCCGAGCAGTCCACCAGCTGCGCCGCCAGATCGCGGCCGGATAGCTGGAACGTGTTGGCACCCTTCTTCAGGGTGCGCTTGATGCTATCGATCCGACCGGTCAGTGCCAGATCAGGTCCCACTTTCACCTGAATTTCTGCGCCTGCCTTGACGTTTTCCGGCAAGACGCGGCCCTTGGCCGATACCGTAAATTGCCAGGCGTCGGCCGGAATCAGCAGATCGGAGTCGATCTCGTAGGCTTCCCAGGTGGAATGCGCCAGGCCGCCGATAGTCAGCGACACGGCCTCGTTCTCCAGCGTGGTCGGATCACTTGGCATACGCATGGATCTTGTCTCCCGCATTGATGGCGTTAGGATGACGCAGGTTGTTCAAGCGCTGAAGTTCCAGGGCGCGGGTGTGCGAGCCGTACCAGAGATGCGCCAGCAGACGCAGCGGCGCGGGCGAATCCACGGAACGGACGATCATCGGCGGACGCGCGTTGATCGTGGCGCGGCCAGACTCCTGCACCGTCAACGCCAGGGACTTCAACGGCTCGGTGATGGCGCGCGCCTGCTCAACGCCGTACCGCGACCGGGTTTGCGCGATAGCGTCATTGATGCCGGCGCGGACCACCGTCACCAGTTGCTCCACTTGGCGCGGCGTCGATAGCGGCGTCACCGCTTCAGAGGCCATGACCATCGCGGCGACGCGCGCCTTGACCACCGCGCGGGTGACGGCAATGTGAACGAGCAGTACCTGGGTGTCGGCAAGGCTCTGCGCGGCGGATACCGGGAAGATGGAGGATGCGGGGAGCGAGATGGCCGTTCCCTGGACTCCGGCCGCACCTGTTCCTGCAGTTGCGGCGGCAATCCACGCGCTATAGCTGCCAGGCGCATTGTTCTGGCTGGCCACCACAGGCTGCAGGGATGCTGTCGACAGCAACTGGTCGATACGGCTAAAAGCCGCGTTAGCCACCGATGGGATGCAGTTCGCGGTGGAGCTGGCCAGCGCCGACACCGAAGAAGTCGAATCGACCGGCAGCAGACGGTCGACCGCATTGCGCGTGCCCTTGGCGAGGTTCCGCAGATACTCCAGTTGCTTGGGCACGTCGTCGACCAGCGCCTGGGTCAATGCGGTGACATCGGAGATAAATCCCAGGACGTTGGCAATCGGATCGGTGACGGAGGTCAACACGCCGTGGACCTCGCTGTTTAACGTCAGCAGGAATGTGACCGCTTGCTGGCGCATGGCGCTCACGCGGCTGAGTGCGTCCATCGCGCCGGCAACGGACAGGCCGTTGACCTTGCCGCATTCGGCGCTCAAGGCGGCGGCGCTGGCATCTGCAACGGCGTCGGCCGCATCGTCGATCGAGTCCGCAGCCTGGCTGGCCAGCGCGCGGGTAAAGAATGGCGCGGCGGTGACAGACTGCTCGAATTCAATGCCGACCATGCACTGGTCTGGCCTGTCCTCGTCGTGAGAAACCCGGTAGGTGTTGACCTGCATGCGGTCCATCGCGCCAAAGACAGGATGCACCAGGTCGCCAGCCCCGCGTTCGTCCAGCGCGGCCAGAAACGCCCGCAGGCGCGCTTCGTAGTCGTCACCGTAGAAAATGGCCTTGACGGACAGCTTGCGTTCCTCAAGCCCCATGTCCTCAACGTCGGCGCCGTCCGTGTACGGATAGGAGTGCCGGGCGAGTGCACGCCGCGCCTCATCCTCAGTCGACAAGATGTCGAATTCGATGGCGCGGAAGCTGGCAGGAAGGAGATTGTCGGCCCAAGTCATGCACGCAGCTTACGCGCGCGCATTGGGACAGATAAGGCGGATTTCGTTCGGGGGCAAGGCCGCCCGAACCGTTTTCGGCTACTTGCGCAGTGCCTGGCGTTGCTGCGCGCTGGTGACTTCGGCCGCCAAGTGGGCACTGTCGGAC
>CBFGOU010000062.1:0-13241 GCA_965650445.1 uncultured Oxalobacteraceae bacterium
GTCGGCGTGGGCCAGCCGACCTTGCGGATCGAGGAAGTGACGGTGGGCGGTACCGGCTGAGGCAGTGTCCACCGCCAAGGAAAGCCGTTCAGTTGATGCTGAGCGGCTTTTTTTTCAGCTTCGGCATCAACCCGTCGCTGTATGAGGTGCTTGGCCGCACCTGCCGCGCCGGTCTGCGCTACAGCTTCCAGGCCGCTGTCCGGCGCGCCGGCGCTATCGGGCCGAGCTCAGAACCGCGTCGTCACGCGCGCGTAGAAAGTGCGTCCGACCGGATCCGTGTAGCGCGGATCGTAGCCCTGCTGGAAGGTGGTGCCCTGGTTGGTATAGGGCGGCTCCTTGTCGGTCAGGTTCTTGACGCCCAGCGTGTAGTCGACCGCCTTGTTCTGGCTGAAGGTGCCGGCCAGCGACCAGGTCGAGTACGAACTGACCTTGCGGAAGAAGGCCGGGTCGACGGCGTTCTGGTCGGTGTAGCCGGACATGAAGCGGTTGCCCAGGTGGACGCTCCAGGGGCCCATCGCCCAGCTCAGCAGCAGGTTGTGGCGCCAGCGAAATACCGGCGTGGCGTCGGCGTAGCGCCCGACGTTTACCGTGAACGGCCCGCCGCGTTCGTTCTGATAATCGTATTTGTTGACGTAGGTACCCTCCAGGACCACCGAGGTGCTGCCATACGGGTTGCGCGGCAGGCGGTAGTTGACGCTGACGTCGGCGCCACGGGTTTTCACTTCGCCCAGGTTGGTGGTGTTGGCCAGCACGTACAGCAGCTCGGTGCGGGCGGCGTTATACACGAACAGGTTCTGGTACTTGGCGTAGTCGCCGAACAGGGTCTGCTCGGCCAGGGTGTTGATCTGCTCGCGCAGGCGGATGTTCCAGTAGTCCAGAGAAATGGTCAGGTCGCGCAGCGGTTCGAACACGATGCCGGCGCTGTAGGTGCGCGATTTCTCGGGATTGAGATTGAGATTGCCGCCGCTGCGGATGTTTTGCTGCTGGTCGCAGGCGACGTTGGGATTGGCGCCGGCCACCGGCACGCCGCCGGGACACAGGACCGGATCGTTGTAGGTGTCCGAGGTGTTGGTGGTGGTTTGCGGGGCGTTGATGTCGAACAGGGTGGGGGCGCGGAAGCCACGGTTGTACGAGGCGCGCACCAGCACCTGCGGCACCGGCTGGTAGCGCAGCGCCACCTTGGGATTGGTGGTGCCGCCGAAATCGCTGTAGCGGTCATAGCGCACCGCCAGGTTGATTTCCAGGTCGCGGATGACCGGCACATTGGCCTCGGCGAACACGGCGCTGATGTGGCGTTTGCCGAACTGGTCCAGCGCGTCCTGGTAGCCCGAACTCGACGCTTGCGACGCCAGCGCCCGGTTGACCAGGTATTTGGCGTGGTCGCGCCGGTGTTCTGCGCCCACGGCAAAGCCCAGCGGGCCGGCCGGCAACTCCATCAGGTCGCGCGTGGCGCGAAAATCGATGGCCGAGCTGCGCGTGCGGGCACTGAGATATTCGCCCAGCAGCAGCGAGCTGTTCAGAAAATCCAGGCCTGCCGGCGTTTGCGTGCCGAAGGGGTTGAGGATGCCTTGATCGAGACCGGTGACGATGCGCTCATCGATCAGGTAGCCGCCGGTGAACGCGCTGGTGGCGCGCGCCACCGAGTACGACAGCGCGCCGTTGTAGTCCCAGCCGCTGAAGCTGCCTTCCATGGCCGCGACCAGGCGGTCCGAGGTGCTGGTGTCCAGGTTGCGGCGCCGTCCGGTTTCGAGCGGACGCCAGCTGACGGTGAGGTCTTCGCCGATCAGTCCCGGGACGGCCGGCACGCCGGCGCTGCCGCCCGGGTAGAAGGGACTGCTGGCATGGATGACCGGGGTCATGTTGGGCGGCGCCATCGGCGGCGGCGCCACCGCCGAGCGATTGGTGCTGCGTCCGTGCAGGTATTCGATGTTGGCGGTGTGCTCGCCGAAGCGGCGCGAAAAGCGGCCCAGGAAGGTTTCCTGCCTGGTTTGCGGAATCAGGTCGACTTCGCGCGAGAAGTCGTAGCGGCAGGTGCCGTCGCTGGCGCGCGGGATCGAGGCGGGCGGCATGCACCCGGTGGCGAAACCGGGATTGCCGGTCAGGCCCAGGTCCGAAAAGAAGTTGGCGGGGAAGGGCGTGCCGCTGGTCTGCTCGACGCCGAATTCGGGCCGGATGCCGGTGGAGGCGAAGGCGCGTTCGTTGGCCTGCAGGGCGCTTTGATTGTGCACGTCGATAATGCCGAACAGGTTCCAGCCATCGGTGTTGAGGTCGCCAATACCGCCGTAGAAATTGATGCGCTGCTCGTCGGCGCCGCCATGGTGCTGCGGCACGAAGCCTTCGACGGTGGCGCCGAAGCCGGTCAGCGAGCGCTTGGTGATGAAGTTGACGACTCCGCCGATGGCGTCGGTGCCGTAGATGGCCGAGGCGCCGTCGCGCAGCACTTCGACCCGGTCGAGCGCGGCCACCGGGATGATGTTCAGGTCCACCGTTTCGCCCGTGAACGGATGGCTGGCCAGGCGGCGGCCGTTAAGCAGCACCAGGGTCTTGTTGCCGCCCAGCCCGCGCAAGTCGGCCACCGCCTGCCCGCCGGTGCCGGCCCCGACCGACTGCGAGGAACTGATCTGGGTCTGGTTCATGGGAATGGTGTTGAGCACTTCCTGGACCGTGCTGAGACCCTGCTTGACGAAGTCTTCGGCCCGGATCGCAGTGATCGGCAGCGAGCTTTGCGCGGCCAGCCGTTTGATCGAGGAGCCGGTGATTTCGACGCGCGTCATGGGCTCCGTGGTTTCCTGCTGGGCCACGGCGGGCAGGGCGAGGACCGCCGTGCCAAAGGCGGCGGCGCCGGCGAACATGCGGCGCAGGGAAAGTGACATTATGGTTTCGAACATGTAAAGCTCCTGTCAGAGGGCATGCCGCCAGCGCACCAGCGGTGCATGAGATGCATAAGGTTGGTTCCCCGGCCAGATCTTTTCTTGATGAATTTGATCAAGATGTGACCAGCCGCAATACTTTGCATGGGGTTGATGAGCAAAGTTTTGCATCCGGTCTGGCCGCGCGACTGATGCGGATCAATCGTGGCGGGTAGCTTGGCGCCGGTGTCGGATGCGCGCAACCGTTCGTCGATCGGGTCGCGGGAAGGGCGGCGAGAAAAGGACTTGCCAATTTGCAGACATTGTTGATATAGTCGGTCAAACACTTATCGGATCTGTCATGCGCAGCGTTGTTTTTTTTACCCGCCACTTTTACTTTAGCCATTCCAGCCTCAAGGCGGTGGAGTAGCGGCAGGTTCACGTAACAACGAGATCCCAGCAGAATCCAGAAAAACCGCCAGCGATGGCGGTTTTTTTTTACCCCGACCGATTCAACCCTTTACCTGATCAGCCAACGGAGAAACCCATGCCACGCACCGACGATTTGCGCATTCGCGAAATGAAGGAACTGACCCCGCCCTCGCACCTGATCCGCGAATTCGCCTGCACCCCGCAGGCCGAGCAGACCGCCGCCAATGCGCGTGTCGCCTTGCATCGCATCCTGCACGGCCAGGACGACCGCCTGATGGTGGTGATCGGCCCGTGCTCGATCCACGATCCCAAGGCAGCCATGGACTATGCGCGCCGTCTGGTGGCCGAGCGCGCGCGCTTTGCCGGCGAGCTGGAAATCGTCATGCGCGTGTATTTCGAAAAGCCGCGCACCACGGTCGGCTGGAAGGGCCTGATCAACGATCCGTACATGGACAACAGCTTCCGCATCAACGACGGCTTGCGCATGGCGCGCGAACTGCTGCGCGATATTAACGAGCTGGGCTTGCCGGCCGGTACCGAGTTCCTCGACGTGATCAGCCCGCAATATGTGGCCGATCTGATCAGCTGGGGCGCGATCGGCGCCCGCACCACCGAATCGCAGGTGCATCGCGAACTGGCCTCGGGCCTGTCGTGCCCGGTCGGCTTCAAGAACGGTACCGACGGCAATATCAAGATCGCCGCCGAGGCCATCAAGGCGGCCTCGCAGCCGCACCACTTCCTGTCGGTGACCAAGGGCGGGCACTCGGCCATCGTGTCGACCAGCGGCAATGAGGATTGCCATATCATCCTGCGCGGCGGCAAGGCCCCCAACTACGACGCCGCCAGCGTCGAGCAGGCTTGCCAGCAGATCGCCGCGCTGGGCCTGGCCGCGCGCCTGATGATCGACGCCTCGCACGCCAACAGTTCGAAAAAGCCGGAAAACCAGGTGCCGGTGTGCGCCGATATCGCGCGCCAGATTGCCGCCGGCGACGACCGTATCGTGGGCGTGATGGTGGAATCGCACCTGGTGGGCGGGCGCCAGGATCTGGTGCCGGGCAAGGAACTGGCGTACGGCCAGTCGATCACCGACGGCTGCATCGACTGGGACAGCAGCGTCCAGGTGCTCGAAGGGCTGGCCGAGGCGGTGCGCCAGCGCCGCCTGCGCGAAGATGCCTGAGCGAGTCAGCGCCCGCCAGGAAGGAAAACGGCTCTTGCAGCCGTTTTTTTTTGGTTAAAACAGGACATCAACATGTGTTTGCCTGGAAATGGAACAGCAGTGGTGGCGAATTTTTTCTATCGAAAATCCCGTATTGACGCGCTGTATTCGAATAAAATTTTTTATTTTAGTGAGCGTGCAATATAAAATTTGTGATGGACTTTTTTGATAAACGGTCAAACGTTGTATTTTTGCATCGAAACTCTGGTGGATTTGACAGCGTGCATATACAGATGTTTCCATGTGCGATCAAAAAATTTTTTGATATGCAAACCACCCCGGTGAAACACAATTTCATGGGGCAAGTGGTAACGCATTTACGCTTTTACTATCCAGGAGCCAAGTAATGATCAAAGAAAAAAATCTGTCTCGATCAATCAGAATCATTTGCGCCAGCGGCGTAGTTGCGAGTGCGGTATGTGCGATGGGGGCGGCGGTGGCGCAGGATGCGCCCATGGCCCGCGTCGAGATCACCGGGTCGGCGATCAAACGCATCGATGCTGAGACCAGCGTACCGGTTACGATCCTGAAGGCGGAAGATCTGAAAAAGGCGGGTATCACGACGGTCGAGCAGGTCATGTCGAATTTGAGCTCGGTACAGACGCAACAGGGTACTTCCCAAGTCGTCGGCCTTAGCACCGGCGGCGCCGTGTTTGCCGACATGCGCGGTATCGGCGCCAACAAGACCCTGGTGCTGCTGAACGGCCGCCGGGTCGCCAACAATGCCTTCGACAGCTCGGCGCCCGACCTGAACATGATTCCATTCGCCGCGCTCGAGCGCGTCGAAGTGCTGCGTGATGGCGCCTCGTCGCTGTACGGCAGCGATGCGGTGGGCGGCGTGATCAACTTCATTACCAAGAAAGACTTCCAGGGCGGCACCGTGACCATCGGCGCCGACAATCCCGAGCGCGCTGGCGGCAAGGCCAACAACGCCAACATCGGCTACGGCTGGGGCGACCTGAGCAGGGATGGCTTCAACCTCTTCGCAATGTACGACCACCAGTACCAGGACCGCATCGGCGGCACCGAGCGCAAGTACAACACCCGCTATGCCGGCGGCCTGTCGCCCACCACCAGTCCGGCCAACTACTACCAGGACGACAAGAGCGGCAACCCGACTGCCCCAAGCTGCGCGACCGGCACCAACCTGATTCCCGACGATGCCGGTTCCGGCTGCCAGATGACGACCTCGAGCTTCGTCGACTACGTGCCGAAGAGCGAGCGCTCCACCGGCTTGGTCAAGGGCACCCTCAAGCTGGGCGAGAACCACGAGCTGGGCTTCGAGTACCTGCGCAGCAAGAGCAACGTGCAGAGCCAGGTCGCCCAGGTTCCTTACGGCGGCCTGTTCCAGAACCGCGTCATGCCCAACGGCGCCCTCAATCCTTTCTACCCGGGTAACCCCGGCGCGATTACGCCGAACATCCCGTTGTCGCCCACCTACACCGAAGACAACACCCCGGCCGGCGTCCTGCCTGGCTTCATCCACGTGAAGTGGCGCGATCTGCCGAACGGCCCGCGGGCCGACGAAAACATCAACACCCAGCAGCGCATGGTCGTTTCGCTGAGCGGTGTGCTGGCCGGCTGGGATTACGACGCGGCCTTGACCTACAACGAAAACAAGGTGCGCGAGTACCTGCACGGCTACAGCAATGGCGGCATCATCACCGCCGGTGTGCTCGATGGCGTGATCAATCCCTTCGGCGAGCAGACCGCTGCCGGGATGGCGCTGATCAACAGCGCCGGGCTGGACGGCAACATCCAGAACGCCAAGGGCACCACCAAGGGGATCGACTTCCACGCCAGCCGCGAACTGGGCGACTGGTTCAATAGCGGCAAGAAGGTTGGCTTGGCAATTGGCGCACAGCACGACCGCCAGAAGTTCCTGAGTGCCGCCAATCCCGAGTATGCGGCAAAGGTCATTTCCAGTACCGGTATCGATCCCAATACCCTCGATCAGGGCGAGCGCAAGGTAAGCGCGGTATTCGCCGAGTTGAATGTGCCCATCATCAGCAACCTGGACGTCACCGCGGCGGTCCGTTACGACCGTTACAGCGATTTCGGCAGCACCACCAATCCGAAGTTCGGCTTCCGCTTCGAGCCAAGCAAGGCGGTACTGCTGCGCGGTTCCTACTCGACCGGCTTCCGTGCGCCGTCGCTGTTCGAGATCAACTCTTCGCAGGCTTACACCAATTCCAACCAGCACGATGACCCGGTCAACTGCCCAGACGGCAAACCGATCGCCGGCAAGCCCGCTGCGGCTAACTGCCAGCAGCAGTTCCAGTCGCTGTCCGGTGGTAACAAGGCGCTGGATCCGGAGAAATCGAAGAACTTCGCGCTGGGCCTGGTCCTCGAACCAATCGCCAACCTGTCGTTGGGGATCGACCTCTGGTCGGTCAAGCTGACCGACCAGATCAATACCCTGAACGAAGACGAAGTGTTCGATCCGGCCAACGCGGCGCTGTACGGTTCCCTGTACCACCGCACTGCGTCCGGCAACCTGGCGACCGACGGTTCCCAGTGCCCGAATCCGGCCACCTGCGGCTATGTCGACCTGCGCACCCAGAACTTGGGTGACGTGAAAACCAACGGTGTCGACCTGTCGGGCAACTACCGCTTGCGTACGGCCGACTGGGGTACCTTCACGTTCGGCGCCAACGCCACCTACGTGAACAAGTACGAATACCAGAACTCGCGCGGCGGCAAATGGAACCAGAACGTCGGCGTGTACTCCGGTATCGGTCCGATCTTCAAATGGCAGGACCACTTCAACGTGAACTGGGTCAAGGGCAGCCTGTCGGGCGGCCTGAGCGCGCACTTCAAGTCGGGCTACCTGGACCAGGATATTGGCGACGATGTGCGTTATAAGGTGGCCTCGTACACCACCTTCGATGCATTCGGAACCTACCAGATCATCAAGGGCCTGAACCTGACCCTGGGCGTGAAGAACCTGTTCGACCGTGAACCTCCTCTGAGCTATCAGACCGATACCTTCCAGGCCGGCTACGATCCGCGTTATACCGACGTTACCGGTCGTATGTTCTACCTGCGCGGTACCTATAACTTCTAAGCTTCAGGTGTTCCCGAAAACGCCCGGCCGCAAGCGCAGCCGGGCGTTTTTCCTTAGTGCGTCCAGAGCGTTTACGCTATCGTGTTGCATCCAGTTATACGTATCGACGACGGAACCGCTCCATGCCCGCTTTCATCCTGCGCCGCCTCTGGCAAATGCTGCCCACCATGGCTGGCGTGGTGCTGCTCGTATTCATTCTGTTCAACTGGGTAGGCGGCGATCCGGCCTATCTCCTGGCCGGCAAGATGGCCAATGCCGAGGACATCGCCAACATCCGGCGCCAGCTCGGCACCGACCAGCCTTACCTCACCCAGCTGGCCATTTTCGTGCGGCAGATCGTCACCTTCGACTTCGGCAATGCCTGGAGTACCGGCGAGCCGGTCGCCCACATCATTGCCAGCCGCCTCGGTCCCTCGCTCACCGTGCTGGTCCCGCTGACCATGGCCGAAACCCTGCTCGGCGTGGCCCTGGCGCTGGGCCTGGCCTTCGTGCGCGGCTCGCTCACCGACCGCCTGGTCATGGTGGCGTGCACGGTCGGCATGTCGATCAGCATTCTGGTCTACATCATCGTGCTGCAATACGGCCTGGCCTACCGGCTTGGATGGTTCCCGGTCCAGGGCTGGGGCAACAGCCTGGGCGAAAACCTGCTGCGCTACGCCAGCCTGCCGGTCCTGATCGGCCTGGCCGTGTCGGTGGCGCCGACCCTGCGCCTGTACCGCAGCTTCGTGCTCGACGAAGCCGGCCAGGACTATGTGCGCACCGCGCGCGCCAAGGGCCTGTCCGAACGGCGCATCCTGTGGGTGCACGTGCTGCGCAACGCCGCCATCCCCATCGTCACCCATGTGATGGCCAATCTGCCGGCGCTGCTGATCGGCGCGTTTTTGCTGGAACGCTTTTTCGGCATTCCCGGCATCGGCCGCGAAGTCATTCTGGCGGTCGAGCGCAGCGACTTTCCTGTCATTAAGGCCGTGACGATTTACGTGGCGGCCGCCACCATGGTGTTCAATCTGTTGACCGACCTCTTATATAAGGCGCTCGATCCGCGCGTGCAGCTGGCATGAGCGGCGCCTTGCACGGCAGCGCCGGACTGTGGACCCTGGCCTGGCGGCGCCTGTGCGCGGACCGTCTGGCGCTCGCCGCGCTGGCCGTGGTGGCGCTGTACCTGGTGCTGCTGGCCTTGTCCGCTTGCGGCCTGGTGGCGGCCGACTGGGAGCGCGAAGTGGCGGTGAATTATGCGCCGCCAAGCTTCCTCGGCCCCGATCCCCTGCTGGCCCAGGCCGCGGCGGCGCCCGCGCCGGCGCCACCGAATGCCTTCGACCCGCTGGCGGCCGACATCGCCGCCCTGCGCGCACAACTGCCGCAGGCCACCGGGGCCGGCGCCGCCAGGCGCACCACCTTGCCCTTCGGCGCCGACAAATGGGGCCACGACGTGATCCGCAAAACCATCAAGGGCGGCGAAACCTCGATCGTGGTGGGGCTGGTGGCAGCGCTGCTGGCGGTCGGGCTGGGCACCCTGTTCGGTGCGCTGGCCGGGTTTTACGGCGGCGCGGTGGACGACCTGTTCAACTGGTTCTACAGCGTGTTCACCTCGATCCCCTCGATCCTGATGATCCTGGCGGTGGCGGCGGTGCTGCAGCACAGGGGCGTGGGCACCATCGTGCTGATCCTCGGGCTGACCGGCTGGACCGGACCGTTCCGCCTGATCCGCGCCGAATACATCAAGCACAAGGCGCGCGAATACGTGCTGGCCGCCGACGCCATCGGCGCCTCCAGCTGGCGCAAAATGTTCAGCCATATCCTGCCCAATGTCAGCCACGTTGTGCTGGTGCAATTGTCCATCCTGGTGGTCGGCTTCATCAAGGCCGAGGTGATCCTGAGCTTTCTCGGCTTTGGCGTGCCGGTCGGGGTGGTGTCCTGGGGCAGCATGCTCAATGAAGCGCAGAACGAGCTGATCCTGGGAAAATGGTGGCAGCTGGCCGCCGCTTCCGGGGCCATGGCGCTGCTGGTGACCGCCTTTTCCCTGCTGACGGACGGATTGCGCGACGCGCTCGATCCGAAACTGGCATGAGCGCGCCGATGCTGCTGCGGGTCGAGCACTTGCGCGTCGCCTTTCGGCGCGGCAGGGATGCCGTGAGCGAGGCCGTCAAGGGCGTGTCCTTTTGCGTGCCGGCCAACAGCACCGTGGCGCTGGTGGGCGAATCGGGCAGCGGCAAGTCGGTCAGCTCGCTGGCGGTGATGGGCCTGCTGCCGGCGCGCCAGGCCATCGTCGCGCCCGGCTCGTCCATCGTGTTCGACGGGCGCGAACTGCTGGGCCTGAACGCGGCCGAGCGGCGCGCCCTGTGCGGGCGCGACATCGCCATGATCTTCCAGGAGCCCATGTCCTCGCTCAACCCGGTCTTCACGGTCGGCTTCCAGATCGCCGAAGTGCTGCGCCGGCACATGGGCATGGGGCGCCGCGCGGCGCGCGCGCGCACCCTGGCCCTGCTGGAGGAGGTCGGCATTCCCGAACCGCAGCGCAGGATCGACGCGTATCCGGGTCAATTGTCGGGCGGCCAGCAGCAGCGGGTCATGATCGCCATGGCCATTGCCTGCGAACCCAAGCTGCTGATCGCCGATGAGCCGACCACGGCGCTGGACGTGACGATCCAGGCGCAGATCATGCAATTGCTGGCCGACCTGCAGCGCAAGCGCGCCATGTCCATCCTGTTCATCACGCACGACCTGGCGCTGGTGGCCGAGATTGCCGACCAGGTCGTCGTGATGCGCCATGGCGAAATCCGCGAGCAGGGAGCGGCGCGCGCGGTTCTGGGCGCGCCGCGCGACCCCTACACCCGGGCGCTGCTGCGCTGCCGCCCGCGGCTCGATGAGCGGCCGCCGCGCCTGCCGGTGATCGATGACGTGCCGGAACAGCGCGCGCCGCTGCGGGTGGCCGTGCGCGCTGCGCCAATCGAGGCGGCGCCGCTGCTGGCGGTCAGGAACCTGAGCAAGAGCTTTTCCGTGCGCCATGGCCTGTTCGGCAAACGCGCCTTCCACGCCGTCAGCGACGTGTCGTTCGACCTGGCACGCGGCAAGACCCTCGGTATCGTGGGCGAGTCCGGCTCGGGCAAGAGCACCCTCGGCCTGACCCTGCTGCGCCTGCATCGGGCCAGCGGCGGGAGCGCGCTTTTCGACGGCAAGGACTTGCTGGCCATGCCCGCGCGCGAATTCATGGCCTACAAGCGGCGTCTGCAAATTGTCTTCCAGAATCCCTACGCCTCGCTCAACCCGCGCTTCACCGTCGGCCAGATCCTGCTCGAACCGATGCGCATCCACGCCATCGGCGCGCACGACGGCGAGCGTGTGGCCATGGCGCGCCAGTGGCTCGACCGGGTCGGCCTGCCGGCGCGGGCCTTGCAACGCTATCCGCATGAGTTTTCCGGCGGTCAGCGTCAGCGCATCGCCATCGCCCGTTGCTTGACCATGCAGCCGGAAATTCTGGTGTGCGACGAATCGGTCTCGGCGCTGGATGTATCGGTGCAAGCCCAGGTCTTGAACCTGCTGAAGGATTTGCAGGACGAGTTCGGCATCAGCTACCTGTTCATCTCGCACGATCTGGCCGTGGTGAAATATATGTCGGATCAGGTGATGGTGATGCAGCAGGGCAGGGCGGTCGAAATGGCCGATGCCGACAGCCTCTACCGCGACCCGCGCCACCCGTACACCAGGCAATTGCTGGCCGCCATACCCGGTGTGGCTTAAATCCCCCGCACGCAAATTCGATGACGGTTTTCAGTTAAGATGATGGCATGTCCCAGCTCATACTTCTGATCCAGACCTACGGCCTGTTCATCGTGTTCGGCACCGTGCTGCTGGAACAGATCGGCTTGCCGATACCGGCCTTTCCCATCCTTATCGTGGCCGGCGCCCTGGCCGTCGATGGCGACATCAGCTGGCCGATGTGCCTGGCCGTCAGTGTGCTGGCTTGCCTGATCAGCGACTTTTTCTGGTTCCGCGCGGGGCGGTTTTACGGCAAGCGCATCCTCAAGCTGCTGTGCAGGATTTCCTTGTCGCCCGACTACTGTGTCAGCCAGACTGAAAGCAAGTTCAGCCGTTACGGCGACAAATCGCTGGTCGTCGCCAAATTCATTCCCGGCTTCAATACCATCGCCCCGCCACTGGCCGGCGCGCTGGGCACCAGCACGCCGCGTTTCCTGGTCTTCAGCGTGCTGGGCGGCCTGCTGTGGAGCGGGGTCGGCATCGGCCTGGGCGCCAATTTCCATACCAGCATCGACAATGTGCTGAGCGTGCTCGACACCATGGGCAGCACCGCGCTGACGGTGGTGGTATTCCTGCTGGCCGCCTTCGTACTATATAAGTACGTCGAACGGCGCCGTTATCGCGAAGCGACGGCCGTGGAGCGCATCGACATGGACCAGGTGATGCAATTGCTGGAACAGGGGCACGATCCGCTGATTATCGACGCGCGCAGCGCCACCGCCCAGCAGCTCGAAGCGGCCGTGCCCGGCGCACTGCTGTTTCACGGCTGCGACCCGCAGGAACTGATGGCCACGCTGGACCGCGACCGCCACATCGTCGTCTACTGCAGCTGCCCGGACGATGTCACCGCGGCCCAGGTTGCCAAACAGTTCATCGCCAATGGTTTTCACCGCGCCCGTCCCCTGCGCGGCGGACTGGACGCCTGGAACGCCCATCAGCAGGCCCGGGAGGGCGGGGCGGCGGCGTCCCACGATCCGGCCCCTGATCTCGTAACAGGACTACCTCGTTAAACGGGCTCCAAACCGCCCTGAAGGGGGCTAAGACGGTTGGATGTACTTAAACTACAAACAATCCTTGCCTGAAGCTAGGCGATCTATTAAGCTTCACGGTGTTCTCTCAAAACAATTCCCGACCATGACCGAACAGCTCTATCCCGCGCCGCCCGTCGCGATGTCCTCGTCCGCCTTCCCCGGCGGGCCGCGCCTGTTGGCCGACGTCGGCGGCACCAACGCCCGTTTCGCGCTCGAGCTCGCGCCCGGCCAGGTCGACGTCATCGAAGTGCTGCCCTGCGCCAGCTACGCCACCCTGGCCGACGCCCTGCGCGCCTACCTGGCGCTGCCCAAGGTCGTCGAGGCCAGCCAGGGTGCGATCCGCAATGGCGCCATCGCCATCGCCAATCCCGTCACCGGCGACATGGTGCGCATGACCAATCACCACTGGGAATTTTCGATCGAAGCGCTGCGCGTGGAAATCGGCTTCGACGTGCTGGTCGTCGCCAACGATTTCACGGCGCTGGCGCGCGCCTTGCCGCACCTGGGCGAGCAGAAGCGCCAGATCGGCGGCGGCAAGGTCTGTCCCGGCACGCCGCTCGGGCTGGTGGGCGCCGGCACCGGCCTGGGCGTGTCAGGGCTGATCCCTTCGGGTTCCAGCTGGACCGCTTTGCTGAGCGAGGGTGGGCATGTCACCTTTTCGCCGGCCAATGCCATTGAAGTCGATATTCTGAAATTTGCCTGGGGCCAGTACGAGCACGTATCGGCCGAGCGCTTCCTGTCCGGTGCCGGCATCGAGCTGCTGTACCGGGCGCTGGCCGCCATCAAGGGGCAGCCGGCCGAAGCGCTGGACGCGGCCACCATCTCCAGCCGCGCCCTGGCGGGCAACTGTCCCTTGTGCGAGCAGGCCATCGAGGTGTTTTGCGGCATGC
>CBFGOU010000063.1:0-13235 GCA_965650445.1 uncultured Oxalobacteraceae bacterium
GCGATGAACTGGTCGATGACCACTTGCGCGCCGTTGACGAAGTCGCCGAACTGGGCTTCCCAGATCGTCAGGGTGTTCGGCTCGGCGGTCGAGTAACCGTATTCGAAGCCCAGCACCGCTTCTTCGGACAGCACCGAGTCGATCACGGTGAACGGTGCCTGGCCTTCCGACACGTTGCACAGTGGCACGTAGGAACCGGCATCCCAGCGCTCGCGGTTCTGGTCGTGCAGCACGGCGTGGCGGTGCACGAAGGTGCCGCGGCCGGCATCCTGGCCCGACAGGCGGATCGCGTAACCGGACGAGACCAGCGAAGCGTAGGCCAGGTGTTCGCCCATGCCCCAGTCCAGGTTCATTTCGCCGCGGCCCATGGTGGCGCGGTCGCCCAGTACTTTCTCGACCAGCGAGTGCACCTTGAACTGTTCCGGCACGGTGGTGATGCGGGTGGCCAGGCGTTTCAGTTCGGTCAGCGGCACGGCGGTATCGGCCGCGTCGGTCCATTTGCGGTTCAGGAACGGCAGCCAGTCGACCGCGTACTTGTTCTTGAAGTTGGTGATGACCGGATCGACGGTGTGCTTGCCGGCATCCATGGCGTCGCGGAAGGCGGTTTGCATTTTTTCGGCGCCATCGGCCGCCAGGGTGCCCTGGGCCACCAGCTTGTCCGCGTACAGCTTGCGGGTGCCTGGGTGCTTGCCGATCTTCTTGTACATCAGCGGCTGGGTCAGTGCAGGCGTGTCCTGCTCGTTGTGGCCCAGTTTGCGGTAGCAGATGATGTCCAGAACAACGTCTTTCTGGAACTGGACGCGGTAGTCCAATGCGATCTGGGTAGCCAACACCACGGCTTCAGGATCGTCCGCGTTCACGTGCAGCACCGGCGCTTCGATCATCTTGACCACGTCCGAGCAGTACAGGGTGGAACGGGCGTCGCGCGGGTCCGAGGTGGTGAAACCGATCTGGTTGTTGATGACGATGTGCACCGTGCCGCCCGTGCCGTAGCCGCGGGTTTGCGCCAGGTTCAGCGTTTCCATCACCACGCCCTGGCCGGCGAATGCGGCGTCGCCGTGCACCAGGATCGGCAGCACTTGCTTGCCATCGGCATCGCCGCGGCGGTCCATGCGGGCCTTGACCGAACCCTCGACGACCGGGTTGACGATTTCCAGGTGCGACGGATTGAACGCCAGCGACAGGTGGACCGGGCCGCCCGCGGTGGAGATGTCGCTCGAATAACCCTGGTGGTATTTCACGTCGCCGGCCGGCAGGTCGTCGCCGTGCTTGCCTTCGAATTCTTCGAACAGGTCGGCCGGGGACTTGCCCAGCGTGTTGACCAGCACGTTCAGACGGCCGCGGTGGGCCATGCCGATGACGATTTCCTGCACGCCTTTTTCACCGGCGCGCTGGATGGTCTCGTCCATTGCCGCGATGAAGGACTCGCCGCCTTCGAGCGAGAAGCGCTTGACGCCGACGTAACGGGTGTGGAGGTAGCGCTCCAGGCCTTCGGCCGCGGTCAGGCGCTCGAGGATGTGGGCCTTCTTTTCAGCGGTAAATTGCGGGGTCGAACGGATCGACTCCAGCTTTTCCTGCATCCAGCGCTTTTCGGCCGGATCGCTGATGTACATGAATTCCGCGCCGATCGAACGGCAGTAGGTGTCGCGCAGCAGATTGAGCAGGTCGCGCAGGGACGCGTTCTCTGGTCCGAAGTAGGTATTGCTGATGTTGAACACGGTCTCCATGTCGGCATCGGTGAAGCCGTAGAAGGATGGATCGAGTTCAGGAATCATGGGGCGTTCCTGGCGCTGCAGCGGGTCCAGATTGGCCCACTGCGAACCGAGGAAGCGGTAAGCGGCGATGAGCTGGGTGACGGCGACGCGTTTGCGGCCCATTTCGGCGTCGTTGGACGCGACCACGGTGCGGATCGGGCCCTGTTTCGCGCGTTCGGCGAAGGACGCGATCACGGAAGCGTGCACGACGTCGGGCTTGCTGGAGCCATCGACAGCCGGGACGTTCTGCATGGAATCGAAATAGGCGCGCCAGTTGTCTGGCACCGAACCGGGGTTGTTCAGGTAGGCTTCGTACAGTTCTTCAACGTACGGAGCATTACCACCAAACAAATAGGAGTTGGCGGTTTGGTCTTGCATCATCTTGCTCACCTTTCTTCGCGCTTCGCGAGTTTGGCGGGTTAACTAACCTTCCGCGACACGGCCTGACCGGTTAGCGGATTGCACATCAAGTTGTGGGGAAGGACGGGGGACAACGTTCTAATCTTCCGCAATCTCTTGCGAGAACGAGAGAATAGCACGCCGCATTGTATATCAACAAAACCTACTCAGCACGTCGGCGGCGATCAATTTTTTCTCGAGGATAACTTTCTCAGGGGTGGCGGGAAATACTGCAAAATACGCAAGATTGGCAGCAGCTCCGCCGTCGTCGGCGTTGCGTCATCCGCAACGGGATTCGCGGCATGGGCGTGGAAACGTTTCGGGAAGCGAGCGAAACGCTATCCTACAGTTCTTTCCAACGCCAGGTAAGCGTTCGACGTTTAATTAGGCTATGTCACCGGGAAGTGGTGGATATTGAACTTGTTTCGAATGGCTGAGGTCAAACCGCGACTATTCAAGGATTCGGAGGCACAGATTTCTGCCTTGCTCGGCAGCAACCGCATGTTTGGCACCAGGCGGTGTGGCTTTCGTCACCTGCAGACGAAAACCGTTTCAACAAACGCGCCGTCCTCGAGCTTACTGGTCGCCGTGCATTCAGTGGCAGTCGGCGGGATACGCTGGAACAGTTCCAGAGGACCATACCCGCAGTACACCCACTTTTCGTAGCCATGTGGCTGCTCGAACGACCAGCGCGATATCGAAGTCGAAGTGTTCGCGCCGGTCTTGCGGTTTTTGCTATCACGAGGAGCCAGGTATGCGGACTCGTTTGGCGCGCCATGAAGCATACCGCCACCGTCAAGGCGCGCCTCCTGGGGCATCAATGCCGTCCAGCCTGCGACCGGACTATCGGCTTTAAACGCATTGGCCGGCAACCATAAGGGGCAGGCAAAACGTGTTTCGCTCCCCTTGTTACTGGCTCCATTGGTGAGCAGCGGGACGAGCAACATCAAGGCGACAATTTTTTTCATCGTTCGATCACCGAGTAAGCGAGCGCGTTATCACTAGGGTTCTTGAACGTTCCGTCTGCATTTCGCTGTTCGCCCGGTGCAGCAAGAATGAATGGCATGACCTCTCCAATACCGCCCCGTGGCAGCACTGAACAATAGTCAAGCCTTCTACAGCTACCTTATTGATTGGAGGCAACTAAAAATCAAACCCGATTGATTTTCACCGCCCCAACGAAAGACAAAGTGCGAATCACCGCCCACCCCGCATCGAACTCCCACCAGCGCACCGACGTCTTGGCCGAGGCCGGATTGGCGTGATGGTTGTTGTGCAGCTCGGCGCCGCCGAAGATGAAGCCGATCGGGAAGAAATTGCGCGACGCATCCTTGGTATCGGTATTGCGATAGCCGACGTGATGGAACAGGCCATTGATGAAACCCGACGCCCACAGCGGCAGCAGGGACAGCTGGAACAGCCAGATCATCAGCCCATGCGGAAAGCCGAACAGCGCCAGCTCCACCGCCAGAAACACCAAGGCGCCGCGAAACCGGTGCCTGGTATACAGATGCTGGTCCATCCAGTCTTCCGTCATGCCCACCCCGTAGGTCTTGACGAGCTCAACGTCACGCACCGCTTTCCGGTACAGAAAGGTCCCCCTGCTGAGAATCGTCCACAGGCCATGAATGACCGGGCTGTGCGGATCGTCCACGGTGTCGCATTTGGCGTGGTGCTTGCGGTGCACGGCCACCCAGGTCTTGGCCGTCACGCCATACGTGGTCAGGAAAATCCACATACGGAAAAGCTGGCACAGCAGCGGGTGGAAGGTGACGGCGCGGTGGGCGCGCGAGCGGTGCAGATAGAGTTCGCTCGCCACGACCGTCAACACGTAGGAGCTGGCCATGACGGCCACGATGGCTTTGGGAGTCAAATCGAAAAAACCTGAAAACACGTGCATCTCCTGGGTGAGCTAAACGACATCCTGTGAGCTTACCGTTGGTGCAATGATTATCAAGCAAGGAACAATGCGGCTTTTGTGCTGTACTTCCGCCGCTATCGCAGTGCCACATAGAGGCCGTACCGATAGTGGGTGAAGGCCACACCGATGACGAGCAGGATGGCCAGCAAGACTCAGCGGGTGGTCCGGGTCAAGACGTCGACGGAACCAGCCGATCTGGCCGTATCGATGTCGGCGCCACAAAGATCATCTTGCGCAACGACGAGTGGGGTCCATACGGCTGCGTCCGGACAGCCGAGCCGCCTTATTTGCGCCGCGCCTCATCATTCGGTCGACGGCACCGCCCTTCATCATTGATCACGATTTCGATGGTGTTGCCGGAAAAGATCTCCTGCCCAAGCACCTCAAACACCGGCACCATCGAGACGGTGCGGTCCCCCTCACGTGTTGCATGGAATACGTAGACGCACCACTAAAAGATCCATGCATGCGTGATGGAGGTGTGGCGCTGCGGAACGCATAGCGCTCGTTATTCAAAAACCGCGCGGCGCACTATCCATGCGTTGCCGTGACCAAGCTGGAGATCAGCGTGCACCCGCATGCACCTCGGTGACCATGCAAAGCAACCATGCGCCCGCCAATCAAATAATTAGCTGCGCCCTCGACTATGACGTTCACGCCATGGCCCGGTATCGGGCAAACCAATTTATCGCCCATCCGGGCGATGCCGATTCCCCCGATGCTGTGCGTCAGAGATGCCGTGATAACAGTGCCGCCATGTGAGGTGGGATCTCCCAAGCGGACGATTTCTCGTGCCAATGTTGACTCCCTTCTTTCAGCCATCTTTTAAGGTTTTTGGTCTGGTTTGCCAAACTAGTTTCTCGCTAATATTTCGTGCCTCAGACCCCGATTCATGCAGGCGAGATTCCTAAAAAGGCAATTTAAAATTCTCAACTTCGGCAATTGCTCTCTGCTTGACCTGGGTGCTATCGCTCCGCAACTCACTCATCAACCGCGTATAATTTCTTTCGTCCGCCTCATTAGTGCGAGGAAATTTTACGGCATTCAACAAGTGACAGCTTGCGCTGGCTACGGCACTCTCGTTCGTCTCAACCAGGATAACTTGCTTAAGGAAAGCAACCTTAGCTTCGTTTGAAGGTGTGCGGCCAATTGAATCCACGACATACGGCTTCAACCTGTCAATGTAATTAGGATAGTCCTCAATCATATGTTTTTGATAGATAATATCGCCAGAATACTTAACCAGCTGCTGTTGAAGGAGGTAGACATTTGCGTACGGATCGCCCCGCAGTTCTTTCTCATTTTCTTTGGCAACGACTGAAGCTTTCTCCGGATCAAGGAAAAAAATCCACTCAGCAGACCAGGGAAGCTCCGTTACTAACAACTTGAATACCTCGGATTTTTCGTGCTCTTCCAATCCTATAAATGCGTCCCGGCTGTAACCATCAGCTTTTTCGCTGCCGGTCATTTTGTATAGTTTCATAAATGTTTCGAATGCCAGTGTCATGTCACGTATCGCCAAATAATCCCCTAAGAAAATGCTAAACAATTTGGGCTTCTTGCTGCCACTCGTAACGCCATCGGTCATCCGAAATCGCGCTGACAATCAAAATACTGCAACTTTAGCAATCGAATTCTATAATTAATGTCGAGCAAGCAATCGCCTGGAAAATTCCTTCACCGACATAAAAGATCAAGCTGCCTGAAAGTCATCTCCTTAGTATTTAAATCGTTACTACGAAGGCCCCTGAATAAAGGAAAATCGATGATTTTTAATCGTATATTTCGTCAAGTTGCTTGAAAGCTGCTTCTTTTATTCGCATATCCTCACTATGCAAATTTCTGTAAATGGCGGAAAATTTTTCTTTACCCACTGAACTTCTAGTTACACCATAACATTTCAAAATTTTATCCACGGCGTGTATGCGCACAAGTTGCTCGGTTTCTGTACGAATCATCCCTTGGAGGCTTGATTTAAGTTCATTTGTTAAAACTGCTGGAACGTAGTAAGCAGCCTTTTCTCTTAATCGAGTGTCTGGGCTGGACATAAAATGCATAAAGATGAATAGAAGACTATTGTCGTTCTGTATGCAATAGAGATTCCACGCGGCCGCAATTTGCGCTTCTCCGTCTAGTATTCTTGCTTTCAGCAGGCGCTCGACGGGTCCAACAGCGCGACTGCGATCTGCTCTGAAAAGACCATTAATGCATTCTTCATCTCCGCCGGCCTCTACAATTTTTAGCAAATAGTTGAATGCCATCCCGCGTTCTTCTTGGGTCATCGCAGTAAAGTAGCTTTCACTCAACCCATCCAAACGCTCCTTGTTATGCATTAAAAAAAAATCTAAGAAATTCTGGTATGCGGTCATCAAAGAATTCCAATAGTCGTCTGCGTGCAATTTGCGCCAACACTTTTCCCGCCTGGCGCTTAGTTCACTATTTTAGCCAGCAAATTTCATGCAATGCTGATCAATCATGAGTTGCTTTTTTTACCGATATAAAAGATCAAGCTGTCTAAAAGTCATTTCTTGAGCGCTTGAATCGTTGCTGCGAAGGCCTCTGTAAAATCGGGAAAACTCTTCCTTTTCTACGGAGTCTCTAGTAATGCCGTAGCACTCAAGCAGTTTATTTGCAGCATTGATTGACGCCAATGTGTCCGTCTCCGCGCGTATCATTCCTTCAAGTTTAGAAATAAGTTCTGAAGTTAAGGTGTCGGACGGAGCATAGTAAGCGGCCTTAGCACGAATTCGCTTATCTGTACTGCACAATGACCGGATAAATACATTGAGCAGTGACGGATCAGGATCCATGCGATAGTGGTTCCAAGCCGCCGCAATTCCTGCGTCATCGCGCAACTTATCATTTTTCAATAGCTCTTTGATGGCAGGGGATGCGCGTTTCGCATCGGCCAAAAACAGCCCGTGTACGCTTTCTTCCGTGCCTCCAGTTTCCACCATTTTTAGGAGGTGATCAAATGCCATCGCTCGTTCTTCTTGGGTCATCGCAGTGAAATAACTTTCGCTCAGCCCGTCCAAACGCTCTCCGTTATGCACTGAAAAAAAATCCAAGAAGTTCTGGTATGCGCTCATGATCGTCGATCAAATTTTAAAAGTTGGTCGATGTGATTATCAGGCAAGTTGTGCGTGCCTGCACCAATCCTGCGATCTCCCTTGCCGTTGAAGTCCAGATCGTGTCCTGAATGCACAGCACGACTGCATGCGCACCCATGCGGTCATGGGTGCGCGCCCAGCGTGACGCCAAATTTCCCTCCCAAGTCACATCAGCACTCGAAACGGGTACATAACGAGGCGAGCCTGTACACCCAGACAACTCACTAGGTCAACTTAAATCACAGAATAGTTATTCCATTTATGCCTAATTAGGGCGCTGCACATCTTCCAGTCGCTTTATCGCTGCAAGCTTGTCTTTAGGATTGTCAGAGCACAGAGACATGTATATGGACTTGTACAGTGGATCTCTCGCGTTGAAATCCATTCCATGAATTGCCATGAATTTTGTTATTGCCATCGTTAGCGGAATTGTTTCCGTCTCCGTGAAAATCATACCCTTAAGAGCATCTACAGCGCTCTGTGCAACTTGATGTACTGATACAGATCGGACGAATTGCGCCCGCACCTCCTCGAATTCGCTGCCTGCGAATTCGTTGATGACCGCAATGTATTTCTCGTCAGGCTCGACACTGTTAATATATGCCAACATCAACAATCGACATTCTTCCAAGGCTTTCCGCTCATCGGCATAGGGCGAAGCTTCAATTGGAACGTTGATTGTTTTCTTAAAGAGTTCGACAGCCCTCTTTGGGTCTAAATTGTACAGTGCATTTATACGTTCAGCTGATCGGGCGAATCGATTGCTGAGAAAATTCCAAACCTCATCCTTCTCACCATCACTGAGATCTTGGAAATAGCTTGGATCCAATCCGCGGAGACGTTCTGTTCCATATTTTTCGAAAAATCCATAAATCGGAGCCAATTTAGGATTGGAAGTAAGAGTCATAATGGTGCCGTCCCCTCGATCCGCATTAGTGCGTCGACATAATTTTCACTTAAAGGAATAAAGCCGCCTGAATTATTAATGGTAAAAATCTTCATGTCATCTACTTTTCCTGTCAATAGCTTATTTTTCAGAATAGGTTTCTCTGCATTATGCCACAGCGTATCAGTGTTCCACAGCTTGCCAGGGGACTGCACTGCATTTACAGATCCTATTGCTCCTTCCGCATATTTTTTTGAAACGCCTGCCCATAAATCTCGGCCATACGGGCCTGCCCCATAATCGCTGCTCCAAGTGTACCCCTTGTTCACTTCGTCCCAGCCATCAATGATTCGTCCTCCCGATGTCGTCTCTAAAGTCACACCGTTAATGCCTTCAGCATACTTCTGGGCAGCCAATGGATCGCCGGACCAAAAGACCGCGCCATCTTTTGGAGATGAAACATCCAACCTGTTCACGACATCATCCCACTTATCACCCGGGTTCTTCGGCAAATGCGGCCGCAATATGCTTCGGGCTTCTTCGACCTTTGCAGCTGCAAGTGCCTTGTCGCCATTTTTTTCGGCTTCGCGTGCTTCCTTGGACAACTGCGTGATGCGCTCTTTATCTGCCGCCACAGCCGCATCAGCCACAGCCTGCTTCTTCGTATTAGCCCCCTCATCAGGAGGCTTCACGGGGTCGGGGCGGTCTTTTAGCGGCGATTCAGGGGGGGCTTTTGGGTCTATTGGCTTGGGTTTTGGCTTCGTATTCGTCTTCGGTGCGGCACCTGCCGCAGCTTTGTCCTCCACCTTAGCCAGTAAGTTACCCGGCGTATCCTTGACCCGCTGTCTAGCAGGAAGCTCCGCCACCGTTTTGTCTGCCTGAACACCAGCTGCCACCGTGTGCGCTTCTTTCGGTGCAGTCTGCGCCAACACTTTTCCCAGCCTTGCGTCGAGTTCAACAAGCGCTTTTGGAATCTGCTTGAGGGCATCCTGCTGCAGCGCGTAAAATTTTCCCTCCCACTCTGCCAGTTTGACAATCGTCGCTTTGACCCTATCGAAATACCGCAGGCTTTCCAGATGTGTGCGCAGCGTCTTGACGATTTCGACAAGCTTGCCCGTGATTTCGCGCATGGCCTGCATCAGCGGCTTTTCGTACTTGGCAAACTTGATTGCGCGCAAAAACTTTAAAATGTCGCCCTTGATGAATTTTTGCAGGAACTGCACCAGTTCCACCAGCTTAGACGCTTCCTTAATCAACATAAGCATGACCGCACGCAGTGCAGCGCCAAGTTCCGAGCCTGCGATGCCGCCAACTATAGCACCTACGCCCGCCGCCGCCGCACCGCCCGCGGCCATCGCGACCGGTAAGGCAATGACGATCAGGCAGGCACTTAGCAATACCCACTCCATGAGCTCTTCGCGCTTCTCAGGATGGTTCGCCAGCCGCAGAATGACAGCGACCGCATCGCGCGCGCTGGTGACGATGACAACGCCTGGAATAAAACTGACCAGCATATCGGCAACGATAGCCGACAGTGGCCGATGGTCGGCAAATTCGCCAAAGAACACAGACTTGAGCCAGTCCATGCTGCCGACGACGTGGCCCCAAGCATCGTTCAGGATAGTGTGATGGTCCGGCGGTTGCTGGGTCATGCTTGACCTTTCGTTGTCGTGCTGCGCGGTGCCCAGTTCAGTAATTCGTGCACATCGTCATGTAATTCGGTGCTGACAGTGGAGCTTGCCTGTATCGGTTTGTAGTCATATTCAATCTTTGCGCCGACGCCTGCCGGTACGTCGCTGATGCGGGCAATGCCCAGGGCATCGAGCATTCCCTTGCGTATGCTGCCGTCACTCAACGTTGCTTTGTAGGCAGCGCCGGCTAATGGCGCTCCCCAATCGGTGAGATGACGAAACTCCACATCGGTCTTTTGTAATTCAGGTTTGAGCAAATGCGGCATCACATACGACTTGGTCGCGGGCCCTGGCATGGTGTGCATCGAGGCCTCCGCGGTCCAGGTGCCGGACGTCCCGTTGGTAATGCCAGAGGCATTGATCTTCACAAATGAGCCACCGGCGGAGATCATGACTTCTTCTTTGGCATGAATTTCAATGCGCGAGGTGGTCGATAGCAGGCGCACCACTTTTTCCGCGATAAGATCAAGGTCGTTGCTTTGCGCCTGTACTTCAACTTTGCCCTTGGCGGCAAATAATTTGATGCCGGCGTTAAAGGCGAACAGGCTGATTTTTTCAGCGACGCTGGCGAGCAGGCTTTTACCCACAGCTATATTGGTATCCATCCCCGACGACAGCGTCACTTCGGCGCCCGCATGAACGTGGGTGCCTTTGGCGCTGGCCAGAGCGATGCCAGCCGGGGACGCTGCCAGCAGTATCGGTTCTTTAAACCGGTTGGCACCGCCTTGCCCCTCGCCGTCATACCGGTCTTGCGTGGCGTCGATGAAGTGGTTGAGGGCATCCAGCCCGGCAAGCGCTTCCGCGCCTGCTTTTGATGCGGTATCGGACAGGCTTTTGCTGAGCGACGCGCCTGCTTTCAGCTGACTTGTAGCTTCAGTGGCGTCGAGCTGCGTGCCCTGGGGTCCAGGGCGGCCAAAGGTACTAAGGTATAGGCCCTTTTGCGTGACAATTGCACCGAAATCATCGGTGCTGAGTGCAAAACCCGACCCGTAAAAGTTATTTCGCTTGTTACCCTGCTGGCTGACCAGATAGCCGAGGTTCAGTTGCGCATGGGTATTGGTGCTATAGAGATGAACCCGGTTTTGCCTGGTTGTGTCATCAAGCACCAGCTGATTGAAACCATTGCCTTTGTATTCTTTGGACTTGTAGCCCGAGAGCTTGCCATCGGTATGCCATTGAGGTGCCTGATCGTCGTTATACAGTCGCCCGGTAACCACGGGCCGATCTGCATCGCCATCGAGAAAGGTGACGATGACCTCTTGCCGGACGCGGGGCACATTGAGCCCACCCCAGCCTTGACCGGCATTAGGATAGCTGACACGCACCCAGCAGGAGGCGCGCTCGTCGCCGGGGTTTTGCCGGTCCCAGCGGAACTGGACTTTGACGCGGTTGAGGCGATCGGTGTAAATCTCTTCGCCTGCCGGGCCGACAACCACGGCAGTTTGCGGATGCAGCGTCGGTTTCGTGTGCTCGAACGGGCTACGGAACGGCACTTTACGGCGCTGGACTTCAATGCGGTTGAAACAATGGCCGGTGTGCTCGTTGCCTGCGAATTTTCCCAGGTTCGCCTCGCCTTGCGCCAGGTTGCGCCCCATGGCGGCTTTTGAGGCTTCCAACTGCGGCAAGAGGCTGCCGGGAAAGTCTTTCACTTTGTTTGAGAGCGGTAAGTTATTTTCGATGCACCATTCAACCGCAATGACAAAAAACTGACGGTCTTCGGGCGCATCAGACTGATGTGCCGGGTGGTCTTCAAGGGTGAACCAGCCGCCTACCGACAGAGAACGCACACCAGAAACGGCGGAGAACCGTTTCATGCTCGACTCCCACTGTTCTACCCGGAGTCGCGACTGTTTGTCTCCTTGCTCTTGTTTTGAATAGGTATACGCGCCGGTGTATTCGTATACTTCTAACTGGCCAGGTAGATCGCCATGCTCTCTGAGAACGAAGGTGTTGCTCTCCTTTACCTGGTTCGGCGCTTTGTAATCGTTGGTTCTGGCAGTAAATTGGCTGGGGGCCAAACTCCGGTCTGCGCTCCAGTGCACAATTTTGTGCACTTCGTCTTCGGTGCCTGCGCCGTGAAAGTAAATTTTTTCCTGAGCAATTGGCTTGAGCTGATACGTCGTATCGGTAATCACAAGCACATGACCAGAACCGTCGGCCTTGTGCTCGTGGTAGCTGTACCAGCCTTCTTCTTCCATCAACCGCTGGACGAAATGCCAGTCTGTCTCGTATTGGGTGCAATAAGAACGCTCGCGCGCAAGCTCCCTCACATCAAAGCGGAAATTGCCCCGGGCCTGCGGATACCCGTTAAATACGTCACTGAGGATGTCGTCGGCTGTTTTGTCCTGCCATATCCGGGCATCTTTGCGAAATTTCAAAAAATGCAACCACGGCGCAAATGACATCTGGCAGAAAGTGAACTGTCCGTCACTGCCCAAGCGTTTCATCGTGTGCACATAACCATGGACGGGTAAATAGCTACGATCAGCCTGCTGTATCCAAAGCGTTACGGGCTGTGCAATAAGCGTTTTAAGTTCGATATCGTCACGTACCGATAGGCAATCGATCGTGTACTCGTAACTTCTCCCCAGACGCTCGTGGGCGAGCACGCGTTGCGGTAGAAGGACATCTTCGCCGAGAGGGGTGGTTAATTTGACGAGGCGGGCCTGTTGGCCGACAAGCGCTTGGTTGAGAAACAGGAAGTTTTTCAGATCGGCCATGGGGAAGGACTGCCTCATTTCTATTGAGTGAGCGAGCACGAGCAACGCACACGCGATGAAATGTGGTAGTCCGCGTCGAAAAGTTCACAGGTATCAAAAATACAACCATGAAATTTTACTCATATCTTGTCCGGTCGTCTACTGTTGTACAGTAGAGTAGCCGGCTGGCTTCAGACCGGCCGACGATGCCGACGAGATCATGGGTATCGACGCGTTAGCAGCCGGCGCTGGCTGGTTGCCGGACAGTGGGTGCACGATCGCCACCGGCAGCGGAACCGCCAAGGCCATCAATCACGCCCTCAAACGCTGACCGGCACTTGACCGCTAAGGTTTATGATCAAACGGACTTTAACCCGTGAAGACACCGTACAGGTAGTGGGCCAGGACTGAGGCGATGAGAAGCAGGATTGCCAGCAATACCCAGCGCGTCGTCCGGGTCAGGGCGACCACGGCGCGGCTGGCCTCTTCGTTCAGGGTAAGGCGCTTGCCGGACGGACGGGTCAGCAACTTGTACAGGATGGTCAGGCCGCCTGCGATCACCAGGAATTTGATCATGCAGGCTACCCGAGACGGACCACGAACACGGCCAGGACGACACACGCAACACCCATCGCCGCCACGGCCCCGGCCAGCAGGCGGGTGCGCCGGCGTGCCGCTTCCATGGTGGCGATCAGCTGCGCATTCTGGTCCGCCAGCTTGGTGATGAGGCCGCTCGCTGCGACCATTTGCGACTTGAGCACCGCCACTTCCTGCT